>NZ_LVCU01000144.1:0-26157 GCF_001647185.1 Rhodococcus sp. EPR-147 | reverse complement strand
CTCTTTCCCCAGGTCATCGCGCAGGCGCGCGAGGCCGAAGCGGCCGGTTTCGACACCGCATTCGTGATGGATCACTTCTACCAACTCCCCGGAATCGGCAAGCCCGACGAGCCGATGCTCGAGGCCTACTCCGCGCTGTCCGCGCTCGCGACGGCCACCGACACCATCCAGCTCTCCGCGCTGGTCACCGGCAACACCTACCGCAATCCGGCGATCCTCGCCAAGACGGTCACCACGCTGGACGTCGTCAGCGGCGGGCGTGCGATCCTCGGCATCGGTGCCGGCTGGTACGAACTCGAGCACCAGAGCTTCGGACTCGAGTTCGGCACGTTCACCGACCGTTTCGAGCGACTCGACGAGGCACTGCAGATCATCGAACCGATGCTCCGCGGCCAGCGTCCCACGTTCGACGGTCTCTGGTACCAGGTCGAGAACGCGATGAACGAGCCCCGCATCCGCGACGACCTGCCGATCATGCTCGGCGGTGGCGGCGAGAAGAAGACCTTCGGCTTGGCCGCCCAGTTCGCCGATCACCTCAACATCATCTGCGACGCAAACGAATTGCCGCGCAAGATGGCGGCCGTCCAGGCCCGCTGCGAGGAAGTCGACCGCGACCCGAACGACCTCGAGACGAGCTTCCTCGCGTTCGTCATCGTCGACGAGAACGGCGACAAGGCCAAGGAACTGCAGCGCGAGTTCGTGCTGAAGCAGGGCCTCGACCTGACGAACCTGTCGGAGGAGGACGCCGCGAAGGCCACCGATCGGCACTTCTGCGGAACCCCCGACGACGTCGCCGAGCAGGTACAGAAGCGGGTCCTCGATCAGGGCATCGACGGCATCATCATCAACCTGATCACCAACGGTCACCAGCCGGGAGCCGTCGAACTGGCAGGTAAAGCCCTGAAGCCGCTCGTCTAGAAATTTGCTCCAGCAGTAGCCGCGGGGGCGCGTGCGGTGGCATAGTTCCCCCGTGGCTCAGCTGAGGATGAACGGGCACCGCGTCTTGGTCGCCGACCTGACCGGCGACTCCCTGCGCGCGATGTCGGGCTCGATGGTGGCGTACGAGGGCGATGTCGCCTTCAAGAGCGCCGGTATGGGTGGCGGCGGCGGTTTTCGCGCCGCACTCAAACAGAAGGTGACGGGCGAGTCGCTGTCGCTGATGGACGTGTCCGGCAAGGGCACCGTCTACTTCGCCGTCGACGCTCAGGACATCACTCTCGTCGAGGTCCAGGGCGACAACCTGCACGTAGAGTCGTCCCAATTGCTGGCTCTCACAGGGCAACTGAAGACCGACATCAAATTCTCCGGCTTGCGCGGTGCCAGTTCCGGCCAGGGACTGTTCACCACCGTCGTCAGCGGGTCCGGCACCGTGGCATTGCTGTCCAAAGGTGGGCCGATCATCGCCCTCGCCGTCGATCCGCAGTATCCACTCGTCGTCGATCCCGACGCGTTCGTCGCCCATCGCGGCCAACTGAACCAGAGCTTCGTCACCGACGTCACGTGGCGTTCCGCCATCGGCGGCGGTAGCGGCGAGGCGTTCTCCCTCCGCTTCGACGGCCAGGGCGTCGTCTACATCCAACCCGAGGAGCGCTGACGTGCCACTCGAACTGGTCAACAGCAAAGTCGTGAAATCCGTTCTGGCACCGAATCAGAACGTGCTCGCGCGTCGTGGAGCGATGCTCTACTACACCGGCGACGTCCGGTTCGTTCCGCACTCGATGGGCGGCGGCGCGGGTGCCATGCCGGGCATGGGCGGCGTTGCCGGCATGGCCGGGCGGATGATGGCAGGCGAGCACGTGGCGATGATGGCAGCCGAGGGGCAGGGCGAGGTCTTCTACGGTCATGCCGGGTTGTACATCGAGGTGATCCATCTCGACGGTTCGTCGATGCTCACCGTCGAAGCCGATCGACTCCTGGTGCACGACGGCTACCTCCAGAGTTCCATCGTGGCTCTGACCTCGCAGGGCGGTGTCCGCGGAGCGGTGCGCGGCGCGATGACCGGACAGGGCTTGTTCACGACACAACTGACCGGCCAGGGCAGCGTCGCGGTTCTTTCGCACGGGGGCGCGACTCCGCTGCAGATCGGACCGGATCACCCCCAGGTGGTGGTCGATCCGCAGGCGTACGTCTGCCACATCGGCAACATCAACGTCGACATCTCTGCGAACGTCGGGTGGCGCGACGCCGTCGGCAAGGGCAGCGGCGAGGCGATCCAATTGAAGATGACCGGCATGGGCACCGTATGGGTGCAGGCGTCCGAGCAGAAGTTCTAGGGAGCACTGTCGTGGAAATACACACCCCGTACACCCTCCCGGTCAACGACAACGTTCCCGGCAACGACTATGCGTTCTGCGTCGAACTCGCAGGCCAGCCGTGGTTCACGTCGAAGGGCGCGATGATCGCGTACTACGGCAACGTTCGCTTCGAGCCGCTCGGGCAGACGTCCATGCCCGCCATCGTCGCGGCGCGGTTCTCGTCTCCGTTGTACTCGAACGACTGGGTACTCGCGCAGGGTCAGGGCAAGCTGATCCTCGGCGATCGCGGTTTCAATATCAACAGCTACGACCTCGACGACGGCAACCTCACCATCCGGGCGGCGAACCTCCTTGCGTTCGAGCCGACTCTGGATCTCAAGCAGTCCATCGTCCCGGGATTCCTGACCCTGCTGGGCACCGGCAAGTTCCTGGCCTCGTCCAACGGCCCCGTCATGTTCGCTGAGCCGCCGCTGCGTATCGACCCGGAAGCCCTTGTCGGATGGGCGGATTGCCCCTCGCCGTCGCATCACTTCGACGCCGACTGGATGCAGAACTTCCTCGGTGCAGCCCGCGGATTCCTCGGGGCGAACAGCGGCGAGGAGCGTCAGTTCGACTTCACCGGGGCCGGCACTGTGCTGATCCAGTCGAGCGAGAAGGTGCTCGACGATTCACACCTGCTGCGGTACGTCGAGTCGCAGACGGTCTCGTTGGGCCAGAACTCGCTGCGGGCGCTGCACAACACCATCGGGGCTCGGCTACAGCAGTAGCCCGCCTCGCAGCACCTCGACGGTGAACACGGCGGCCGTTCGGCGAGAACGCGCATACTGGAGTTTCACCTAGGAGGTACAGCCATGGCCAACCAAGGACCGTTCGGATTCGGATCCGACGACTTCGACAAGTTCGCCCGTGAGGCAACCGAGGGACTACGCGAGGTGGTCGGATCGCTGTTCGCATCCAACGCCGGGGCACCCAAAGCTCCGCCGGAGCCCGAAACCACAGGTCAGAAGGGCGACGGAGTCTGGGCGATCTACAGCGTCGACGACGCCGGATCACCCCAGATCGACCAGCTCTACGCCACCGAACTCGATGCCCTGCGTGCGCACAAGGACAACACCGACCCGCGCCGACGCGTCCGCTTCCTGCCCTACGGCGTGAGCGTCAGCGTTCTGGAGGACTGAATCGGGTGCACTGGACCGCGCTCAGCGCGGCTGGCTGCACCGGATTCACGCATGCTGGAACCGGACCGCGGCTATACCCGGACCTCACCGGTACCGATCGGTGCCGCAAACCGCGATGCAGGACTGCGAGTCGGTCTCGAACAGAAGGTTCGCAGGTTTCTTGATGCGTTTGCTGCGCCGCGCCCGAAAAGTGCCAAACGGTCTATGTTGAGGCAGACTCTGATGCGAACGATGCCACTCGACGACGAGGACCCTTCATGCGAACGACATTGCGCACCTTGGCCATTGCATCAGCTTGCACCACCCTCGCCCTCGTTGCACCCGCGTCAGCGCTCGCGGCCGAGCCCGAGGACATCAGATTCTCGTTCGCGGTCGACGGAAACAGCGTGACCAATACGATCACCAATTCCTCGGGCACGGTTATCGGCTGCGGGACATCGCTCGCACCTGCGCCGAACGGTGTTCTTCCTCCGGTTCTCGAGGTGATCGGTAACGGTCAGTCCCTGTACACCAACGGAGACACCCAGCCAGGTTCGACGGTCCAGACGATTGCCGACGTCCCGGCCGGCTCCTATGTCGCGCTGGCGTCGTGCACTTCCGTCGATGGGGACACCACCACCGCATGGATCTCGGATTACCCCGGACTCGACGAATTTCTGAACGGGCTCCCCTGGACTTCACACAAGGTGGAGCAGTCCTCCACCGTTGTCACCGTCGAGCCGAGTACGCCGTCCACCGATCTCCGATCTCTGCTAAACAGCGGTAGCGCCAACTGAATCACGCGAGAAACGCGACTACCGCATCGGCCGCCTGGTCGACGCCACCGTGTGCTCGCACCTGGGCACTCATTGCCGCTGCGCGCGGTGCCAATTGGCGAGCTTGGGCAACTGCGTCGACCAGGCTCGAAGCCGTGACCTTCTCGAATTCCAGGTACACGCCGACGCCGAGTTCGGCGAGCATCGCCGCATTGCCGAATTGATCGACGGCCTGGGGGATGGCCACGGTCGGGACACCGAACCACAGCGCCTCGGTACAACCACCCATCCCGGCGTGAGTGACGAAAACGGTCGCAGCATCGAGCACCGCGAGCTGCGGAACATGTTCGTGTACCTGGACATTCGCTGGTAGCTCACCGAGCACGGCCAGGTCGACGCGGCGGCCGATGGAGATCACCACGTGCCAGTCGGTGTTCGCGAAGGTCTCGATGCACAGTCGGTAGAACTCTGGTCGATCGTTGTAGCCCGTACCGAAGGAGATGTACAGGATCGGCGCGTCGGGTGCCGTCCAGCTGCGGTCCTGCAGGCGTACCGGATCGAGGCACGGCCCGACGAACCGCACCGATTCCGGTACCCGATCCGCGTTGGGCTGCATCACTTTCGGGATCAGCGACAGACAGTGCTGCGGGTAGGTGATCCATTCCCAGGGATCGGCGTCGATGTCGTTGTCTCGCAACCACGCCGTGTACGAAGCGTGGTACCGCAGACCACCAGCGGATTCACGCATCGGCGTCAGTACATCGGAAAGATCCTCGGCGTACCCATCCCACGCCACGAACGTCGGTGAGAGTTGCACGGCCGTCACTCCGTAGCGCACCCCGAGGACGGGTGCCGTCATGCCGCCGATGTCGTACAGAAACAGATCCGGCTGATCGTCGTCGTAGAACGCGGTGAGCACCGGATACGACGCGATCGCCTCGTCGAGGAAGACCTGCATGGCCGCGGCCGGGTCATCCGGCCACGACGCCTCTCCGTCGGGAAGTATCGAGGTGAACGGCACCACCTCGACGCCCGCGGGTTCGACCACGTGTCGCAGAAAATCACCGACGGCATAGGTGACGCGGTGTCCTCGCCGGACCAGCTCGGCAATCACGGCCAGCGATGGATAGATGTGGCTGGGAGCCGTCGTGCCGATCATGGCGATGTGCATGATCCCCACCGTAGGGCGCATCACGCGCCGCGAGCCAGCGAATTTCGTCGGCGATCAGATCAATCAGTAACGGTAGCGAGACCGTGATGGTTGCCTGCAGTGATATCGCCTTCACCGAGGTGATTGCCCTAGTACTCGTGGCCGTCACCGCAGCGCTGATCGTCATGCTTTCCCGGACGGGCAGATCCGACGTATCGTCGGCGAATGTCCTTTCTGCAACCGGTGACCCTCACTGACGATCTCGTGACCCTGGAGCCGCTGAGCCACGATCACCTCGAAGGTCTGTGCGATGCCGCCCGAGACGGGGAGCTGTGGAATCTCTGGTACACCAGTGTTCCGAAGCCCGAGGACATGGCGGCCGAGATCGACCGTCGACTCGGATTGCTCGACGCAGGCACGATGCTTCCGTTCACGCTGCGCCGCAACGACACCGGGCAGATCATCGGAGCGACAACGTTCTGCAACGCCGACGCCACCAACCGTCGCGTCGAAATCGGATACACGTGGAATGCCCGCTCCGCGCACGGAACCGGCACCAATCCCGCGAGCAAACTGCTGTTGCTGACGCATGCATTCGAGGAACTGGGATGCATCGCCGTCGAATTTCGTACCCATTGGATGAACCTGCAGTCGCGGACGGCGATCGCGAAACTGGGTGCGAAGCAGGACGGGATTCTGCGCAATCATCAACGCATGTCCGACGGTTCGTTGCGCGACACCGTCGTGTTCTCGATCATCGAATCCGAATGGCCCACCGTCCGCAACGAACTCCGCAGGCGTACCGCACGGTAGGTTGACCCCATGCGTGTGGATGGGCGGGACGTTCCCGTAGCGGGGAACCTGCTTCAGCCGCTGGTGCGCAGAACCAGCGACATCATTCGGGTCGTATCGGCCGCGGCGCTACTGGGTGTGGTGATCGCCGGTTCGCTGATCACCAGAAATCAGTGGGACGCGCTCGAGCAATCGGTGTCGAACATCGTCGGCGTGCTCAGCCCCGACCAATCCAATGCCGTCTACATCGTCTACGGCGTCGCAATTCTCGCGCTCCCGTTCGGCGTCCTGATCGGACTGATCGCGGGCCGCAAATGGAAACTGCTCGCCGGGTACGCGGCCGCGGCACTGCTGGCCGCGCTGGCGTTGTCGATCACCGGGACCGGGATCTCCACTCCCACCTGGGACCTCGACGTTCCCGAGCGACTCGACACGTTCCTCTCGCAATTCCTCGACGATTCGCGCTGGATCGCCATGTTGGCCGCGGCCTTGACGGTGTCCGGCCCGGGCCTGCCCGCACGATGGCGTCGGGCATGGTGGACGCTGTTGCTCGCGTTCGTGCCGATACATCTGGTCGTCTCCACCGTGGTCCCGGCTCGCTCGATGCTCGGACTGGCGGTCGGCTGGCTCGTCGGAGCCGTCATCGTGTTGCTCGTCGGCACGCCCGCGCTGGAGGTTCCGCTCGACGCGGCGGTTCGCCTGTTCCACAGCCGCGGTGTCACCGTTCGCAGCTTCACCGTCGTCCGCCCGGCCGGCCCCGGCCCGTTGGTGTTGAACGCACACACTCCCGACGCCGATGTGGTGGTCGAGTTGTACGGGCAGAATCAGCGCAGCGGTGGTGCCCTACGCCAGTCCTGGCGGTGGATCACACTGCGTGGCAGCGAAACTGCGCCACTGCACGCGTCGATGCGCCGGGCCGTCGAGCATCGCGCCCTGATGGGCCTTGCCATCAAGGGGTTGGGTGCGGCGGGAAGTCACCCACTGGCGGTGGCCGCGCTCGACAGAGGATGGACCCTGTACGCGCACAGCCTTCCCATCGGTGATCCGATCGAGGCGGAGCACGACGACGCCACCCTCGGCGCTCTGTGGTCGGCCCTGCACACTCTGCACGAGAACCAGATCTCCCACGGCGACCTGCACCGAAACGAACTCCGGATTCACGACGGCAAGGCCCTCTTCTGCGGTTTCGGTCATGCCGAACTGGGTGCCTCGGATTCCCAGATGCAATCCGACGTCGCGCAGTTGTTGCTCACCACCGCAGACCTGTTCGGCTCCCAGCGCGCCGTCGCGACCGCCATCGACGTACTCGGCTTCGAGACCGTGGTTGCGGCCTCGGGTCGCTTGACCAAGTCCGCCATCCCGCCGCGCATTCGCCAATCGGTGCGCGACGCCGACAAGACGATGAAGGCAGTCCGACTCGAGGTTCTCGAGCAGACCGGTGCGGCCAAGATCGAGGCCGAGCAGGTCACCCGATTCAGCCGCAACCAGATCATCTCGCTCGTGCTGTTGATCGGATTGGTCTACGTCGCATACCCGTTCATCAGTGCGGTGCCCGCGTTCGTCACCGAACTCGGTTCGGCGAACTGGTGGTGGGCTCTGCTCGGTCTGGCGGTGTCCGCGCTGACGTACGTCGGTGCCGGAGCCGCGTTGTGGGCGTGCGCGCTGGGCAAGGTCAGCTTCTGGAATCTGACGGTGATGCAGGTCGCCAACACCTTCGCGGCGACGACGACGCCCGCCGGCGTCGGCGGACTGGCCCTGAGCGTGCGATTCCTGCAGAAGGGTGGATTGGGAACGGTTCGCGCGACGGCGGCAGTGGCACTGCAACAATCGGTCCAGGTGATCACGCACGTGAGCCTGCTGATCTTCTTCAGCGTCGTCGCAGGCACCTCGTCCGGTCTGTCGAACATGGTGCCGGGCAACACTGTGCTGTATCTCATCGCAGGTGCCGCTTTCGGCGTCGTCGGGACGTTCATGTTCGTACCCAAGCTGCGACGCTGGCTGCGGGTAGCCGTTCGTCCGCAGATCAAGGAAGTCCTCGGCGAACTGGGCGAACTCGCCCGCGACCCCAAACGGTTCTCGATCATCATCCTCGGCTGCGCGGCCACGACGTTGGGTGCCGCGCTTGCACTCTGGGCGAGCATCGAGGCCTTCGGCGGCGGCACCACGTTCGTCACCGTGACTGTGGTGACGATGATCGGCGGAACTCTGGCCTCGGCCGCGCCGACGCCGGGCGGTGTGGGTGCCGTGGAGGCCGCACTCATCGGCGGTCTGGCCGCCTTCGGAGTGCCCGCCTCCATCGCCGTGCCGTCGGTCTTGCTCTATCGCGTCCTGACCTGCTGGTTGCCGGTGTTTCTCGGGTGGCCGACACTACGGTGGCTCACCAAGCGAGACATGGTCTGACGCACTGCAGACAGCGTGTATGCCCGATTCCGGCACAGCTCCACGTGGCGCTGGTAGCGTTCAGCCGGCCGGGGATCTGCCCATGAGAGGTATGCCCATTTCCAGACCGGGGATTGCGGTGACGGCCGAGGGCCGTACGCGATACAGGCCTGGGCTCCACGCCACGCGCGCGAGAGTCGACGACGACTACACGTACTTCGCGAACACAGCGCGCGAGCGTTGGGTGCGGTATTTCGTCGGAACCCTGACACTGTTGTTCGGCCTGTCCGGGATCCTGATGGTTCCCACCGGCATCCACTACGACGGCCTGGCGGTATTCGTCCTCCTCGGGGCGTTGACGACGATACCGGTGGCGATCGCGTGGTTCCTCGGACCATGGCCGTCACCGCGTCTGGCCAATGCCTTCGTGTTCTACGCAGACGTCGGCATCGTGGGCATCCTGTTCAGCAGCACCGACCGTTATGTGCCACTGGCCGGATGCATGATGTTCACGATCGTGGCTGTCTTCACCGTCATTGCAAGCTCGTTCCGAGTGATGTGGATTCACCTGGCGGTCTCGGTGGCGACGGTACTTGCACTCGGCATACTTGCGGTCGGTCAGGGAAAGAACCCGTGGCTGGTGGCCGCGACCGCAGTCACCGTCGTCACGTTGTACCTCACCCCCTTGATGATGCGGGCGTACATCCGGCATCTACGTTCTCGGGCATCGGGAGCCGTCATCGATTCGCTGACGGGCCTGTACAACCGGCGCGGATTGCTCGAGGCAATCGATGACGTCGGTACCGCCTCCACCGACAGCCCCTCGGATCGAACCATCGGGGTCACCGTTCTCGACATCGATCGGTTCAAGGACATCAACGACCGATTCGGTCACCCCACCGGCGATGCAGTACTGATCGAGATCGCCTCACGGCTCACCGCCGCGGTACCGCAGACATCGGTGGTCTCGCGCCTGAGCGGAGACGAGTTCGTCATCGTGCACATCGGTTCGCCCGGCGAGATCGAATCGGCCGACCACAGGATCCGGATCGGTCTCGACGAAAGCTTCTCCGGACCGCCTTTCACCGCCAGTGTCGGTTCTGCCTCGGAACTACTCGGCGGCGAACCCGTCACCCCTACCGTCGTGCGCAAACTGATCGCATCGGCCGATATCGAGATGTATCGCAACAAGTCTCGACTCTCCGAGGACGACGGCAGCGCCCGCGGCACCAGCACCGGAACGCGAGCGGACATCCGCACGCGCATCGAGACCTTGATCTCGCGAGGCGGGCCTGACGTGGTGTTCCAACCTATCTGCGACACGGTCACCACAAGGGTCGTCGGTTACGAGGCACTGTCTCGTTTTCCTTTCGGCTACGGCTCGCCGACGATGTGGTTCCGCGACGCCACCAATGCGGGAATCGGACCGCTTCTCGAAGCCGCCGCCATCGACCGCGCGCTGGCCGCGTCCGCGTCACTTCCCCGCGGAATCTTCGTTTCACTCAACGCGTCTGCCGACACCATTCGCTCCACCGACCTGGCCGCCGTACTGAAGCCGTTCCAGAAGAACCGACAGTTCCACATCGAAATCACCGAACACGAGCGGGTCCACGACTACCGCGCGGTCGCCCGAACCATCGAATCCATGCGCGGAGCAGGCATATCCATCTCCGTCGACGACGTAGGTGCCGGCTTCGCCGGACTTCGCCAGGTGGTCGAACTGCGCCCCGACACCCTGAAGATCGACTACGCACTGGTGCACGGAATCGACACCGACCCGATCCGAAGGGCCGCCGCTGCATCGGTGATCGGATTTGCACACGAGATCGGGTCGACGGTCATCATGGAAGGCGTCGAAACCGAAGCGGAACTCCGAGTGGCCGCCGAACTCGGAGCAGACATGGTGCAGGGCTTTCTCACCGGACGACCACTACCGCTGTCGGACATCACCGGGTAGTGCTGCGCGGCCCCTCCAGCCGATCAGATCGACGAGTCGACCGTGAACTTCGTCAGTGTCGGAGCGGCAGCAAGCATCGGCGGCAGTTCGGTGATCTGGCCGGGACCGGCGCGGAACTCGCGGTACTTCGCATCGGCCTCGGCCGACTCCCACGTCTCGTAGGCCACCACGTGGGCTTCGTTCTCCTCGTCGACCCACACGTCGACGCCGAGGCAACCCTCGAACGCGCGGGTTTCGGCCAGCACCGTGCGCAGCAGTGCTCGCGCGTCGGCAAGAGACTCGGGCTTGAACGTCAGATCCAGTGTTGCAATGAGAGCCATGGCTCCAGGGTAGACCGCGACGGGTCACCGCAGCCGTAGAGCCAAGTAGAACTCGATCCTGTCCTCCAGTCGCGACAGATCGCGGCCGGTCAGTTCCTCGATGCGCTGGATGCGATATCGGACGGAATTGACGTGCATGTGCAATTGTTCGGCACATCGAGTCCAGGCTCCGTTGGTGTCGAGGTACACCGACAGCGTCTCGACGAGATCACTGTTGTGCAGGTCGTCGTAGTCGACCAGGGGAGTCAGCAGTCTCGAGGTGAACATGCGTCGCACGTCGTCGGGAACGTTGGCGAGAAGTATTGTCAGCGTGGCCAATTCGTCGTGACCGACGACACTGCAGTCCGAGCCACGACGCTGGGCGAGTCTGCGGGCGTAGCGCGCTTCCTCGATCGCGCTTCGGATGTCGACGGGCGCGGTCGGAGCGCTGACACCGATCGAGGTGCCGCTACCGACCAGTCCCGGTGCCAACGTGTGGACCGCTCGCCGAACGGAATCGGTTCGGTCGGTTCGCGCCTCCACCAACGCGATGGCCTCACCGTCGACGATTCCGAGGGTGATCTCCAACGGTGCCAGCACTTCTCGTAACAGCGGGCGTAGCTCGCCGAGCCGCAACGTCTCCCCGGATGTGGCCACAGCCACTGCAGCATACCGTGTTTCGATGTCGAGTCCGATGACGTGCATCTGGGCGAGGATGTCAGCGGCCGTCGCACCGCCGACGATCGTGCGCACGAATTCCTGCGCCAGAATTCCCGACCCGGACAGGCGATCGTCGACGCGACTGCGTTCCACCGCCACGATCGACGCCAGCTGTCCGGCCAGGGAAAGTCTCGGCGCATCCCATGTCTGCCAATCGCTTTCGAAGGCCACGAACCAATCCACGACGCGCGGTGCGGACTCACCGTCGACGGCGAACACCGAGACTCGCTGCTCCGGGCAATAGCGCGGCAGCCGTACCGAGCTCATGAAGTCCTGCGCCACCGCTTCGGTGTCCGGCGGATTTTCGGATCCGGCGAGTACCCGTCCCGACGACGTGACGACCCAGCAGTTCATACCCAGATCGGAGCTGACCATCTCCAGCAGCGGACCGAGACCCCCACCGGGCCCCGCGCTAGCCACCAGGCGTCGATGCCGATCGAGCACCAGACTCAGGTCCGAGGCCCGGGCCGTGGACAGTTGCCGGACCACGCTCTCGGTGACGGTGGCGAAAGCGATGTCGGCGGGTACGCGAAAGAGCGGCAGGCCGTGCTCGAGGCAGGCGTCGACCAGATCGTCGGGCACCACGCCGTCGTCGGATGCCGCCAACGCCGAGATCCCGGCCTTGGACACCGCCCGGACGAACGTCCTCGAGTCCTCGGGGCCCGTCCGCCACATCAGACCGGTCAGCACCAGCTCTCCGCCGCTGAGGTAGCGACTCGGATCGAGCATGTCGGTGGTCACGACCCATCGGATGGTCGGATCGAAGTGCTCGGGAGTGACGATCGGCTGCAGTTTCAGGTCGGGGAGATCGGCCAGATCACGCAGTCTCACGGTGCATCGACCTCCTCTTCGTAGGATCCTCCAAAACCTACACTGTGATCGGCGTCATACTTCGTCGTTCCTGTCTCTCGTTCGCATGGCCTCCGGCGGTTGTACTGGGTGAACACGACCGAAAGACACGTGAGCGGAGAACAGCACGATGGAATTTCTACGACCACAGACCTGGGGCGACGCGTTGGCCGCGAAGGCCGACGACGTCGACGTGGTGCCCATCCAGGGCGGCACCGACGTCATGGTCGAGATGAACTTCGACCTGCACCGGCCGGGCGCATTGCTGGATCTGAACCCGATCACCGAACTCACCGAATGGGCGCACCTTCCCGACGGGACGCTGCGGGTCGGCGCAGGCGTGCCGTACGTCCGCATCATCGCCGAGCTCGGAGACATGCTTCCCGGCATCTCCCAGGCCTCCCGCACCGTCGGCTCACCGCAGATCCGCAATCGCGGGACCGTCGGCGGCAACCTCGGCGGCGCGTCGCCAGCAGGCGATCTGCACGCGCCTCTGCTCGCAGCGGGCGCGACCGTCGAGGTCGAATCGGCCGAGCGCGGAGTACGCATGATTCCCGCCACCGAGTTCTACCTCGGCGTCAAGCGCAATTCCTGCCTGCCCGACGAACTCATCCGTGCCTTTCACGTGGCACCGGCAGCGGGACCGCAGTACTTCTCGAAGATCGGCACCCGCAACGCGATGGTCATCGCCGTCTGCTCGTTCTCGATCGCACTGTTTCCGCAGGAGGGTCGCGTGGGTACCGGACTCGGCTCCGCTGCGCCGACGCCGCGCCGGGCTTACGATGCCGAGAACTACCTCGCGGCCGAACTCGAGTGGGACGGTGCCCTCGATCCGCGGGTATCGGAGGAATTCGGCCGATTGGTCAGTGCGGCAGCAAGTCCCATCGACGACGTACGAGGCACTGCCGATTACCGCAAGCACGCCCTGTCCGTGATGGCCCGGCGAACACTGGGCTGGGCATGGCGAGACCTCACAGCCGCACGGAAGGTGGCCTGAACATGCGAGTCAACTGCACCATCAACGGAAAAGACATGGAAGCCGACGACGTCTGGGAGGGCGAGAGTCTGCTCTACCTGCTGCGTGAACGCATGGGACTCCCCGGATCCAAGAATGCCTGCGAGCAAGGTGAATGCGGTTCGTGCACCGTCTATCTCGACGGCGTCCCCGCATGCGCCTGCCTGGTGGCCGCCGGTCAGGTCGAGGGCCGCGAGATCCGTACCGTCGAAGGCCTCGCCGAAGGCGACAAGCTGGATCCGATGCAGGAGGCGTTCGTCGAATGCGGAGCCGTCCAATGCGGCTTCTGCACCCCCGGGCTCGTGGTGCAAGCACACGATCTGATCGAGCGCGTTCCCAATCCGTCGGACGTCGAGATCCGTGAATCCCTCGCCGGAAACCTCTGCCGCTGCACCGGATACGAGAAGATCCTGGACGCCGTGCGGCTTGCAGCAACTCGAAAGGCCGAAGCCAAATGACCACTGTCATCTCGGGTGCCTACATCGCGCCCATCGTCGGCGACGAAATCCCCGACGGCTACCTCGTCGTCGAGGGCACGATGATCACCGCCATCGGATCGGGTCCCGCCCCGATCGTACCCGGTGCCGAGACGATCGACGCGTCCGGCTGCCTGGTCACCCCCGGCCTGGTGAACACACACCACCACCTCTACCAGTGGGCGTCCCAGGGCCTCGCCAAGGACAACACTCTGTTCGAGTGGCTTGTCGCGCTGTACAAGCCGTGGTCCAAGATGGATGCCGAGGTCGTCGGCGGTGCTGCCGCGGCCGGGCTCGGATGGCTGGCCAAATCGGGATGCACCACGAGCACCGATCATCACTACATCTTCCCGCAGGGCCGAGGCGATCTGTTCGCCGCCGAGATCGACGCGGCGCAACGCATCGGAGTCCGCTTCCAGCCGTGCCGAGGCTCGATGGACCGGGGTGTGTCCGACGGCGGCCTGCCACCGGACGAGGTGGTCGAATCGCTCGACGACATCCTCACGGCCACCGCCGAGGCCATCGACACCTATCACGACGCCTCCTTCGGTTCCATGCTCCGCATCGCGGTCGCGCCCTGTTCACCGTTCTCGATCAGTAAAGAGCTACTCGTCGAGTCCGCAGGGCTTGCTCGCGCCAAAGGCGTTCGGCTGCACACTCATCTGGCCGAAACCCTGGACGAAGAAGAGCACTGCCTCGCTCAGATGAACTGCACCCCGGTCGAGTACATGGAGCAGGTCGGCTGGCTGGGTGACGACGTGTGGTTCGCACACGCCGTGCACCTGCACGATTCCGACATCGCGAAGATTGCGGCAACCGGTACCGGCACCGCCCATTGCCCGAGTTCCAATGCTCGGCTCGGCGCGGGTATCGCCCGGATCTCGGACCTGCTCGCCGCCGGCGCACCCGTCGGCCTGGGGGTCGACGGTTCCGCCTCGGCCGAGATGGTGCCCCTCGCAGGCGAGGTCCGTCAGGCCATGTACATGCAGCGCGCCAAGTACGGGCCGACAGCACTGACGGCGCGTCAGGCACTCGAGATCGGAACACTGGGCGGCGCAACGGTACTGGGTCGTCAGAGCGAAATCGGTTCGCTCGAGGTCGGCAAGCTCGCCGACATCGCGATCTGGCGCACCGACGGGTTC
Source organism: Rhodococcus sp. EPR-147 (assembly GCF_001647185.1). NCBI lineage: Bacteria > Bacillati > Actinomycetota > Actinomycetes > Mycobacteriales > Nocardiaceae > Rhodococcus > Rhodococcus sp. EPR-147. The sequence continues at coordinate 11,190 of NZ_LVCU01000144.1, read as the reverse complement.
TACTCGGCGGTGGACGATCCGGTCGTCGCGTTCGCGTACGGGCAGACACCACCGCTCGCGCGCTTGATGGTGGGAGGCCGGACGATCGTCGAGAACGATGTCTTGACCAGCGCACCGCAGGACGAAATAGGCCGCGCCGGAGCCGATGCGCACCGTCGCCTGATGAAACTCGCGGAGGACGTGCTGTGAGCGCCCCGACCACCACACCCCGGCAAGCTCCCGCCGACATCCCCGCCCCGGGTCGCGGTCGCGTCGGCGACAGCCCGCTGCGACCCGACGGCACGCTGAAGGTCAAGGGCGAGTTCGCCTACTCATCGGATCTGTTCATCGACGGGATGCTGTGGGGTGCAACCCTTCGTAGCCCGCATCCCCGCGCGAGGATCGTCTCTGTCGACATCTCGAAGGCGCTGGCAACTCCCGGCGTCGAGGCGGTACTCACCCACGAGGACGTGCCGGGGCGCAAGTGCTTCGGGCTCGACCACACGTGGGATCAGCCCGTGCTGGCCTTCGACGAGGTGCGGCACGAGGGCGAACCGATCGCGTTGATCGCAGCCGACCATCCCGAAACCGCCCGGCGCGCAATGGAAAAGATCGTCGTGGTCTACGACGTGCTCGAGCCTCTCACCGATGCCCGACGCGCAGCCCTGGATCCGGACTACCCGAAGGTGCAGGAACGCGGCGGAGTGGCGCGACATCAGCCGGTGCGCGTCGGCAACGTCGCCGCCGCACGGGCCACCGCGGATGTCATCGTCAGCAGCGACTTCGCCGTCGGCATCCAGGATCAAGCGTTCCTCGGACCCGAGTCCGGCTTGGCCGTTCCCGCCGAGGACGGCGGCGTGGATCTCTATGTCGCGACCCAGTGGATGCACAACGATCTGGCGCAGATCGGGCCGTGTCTCGGCCTGCCCGAGGAGAAGATCCGAATGACGCTGGCCGGCGTCGGCGGTGCATTCGGTGGCCGTGAGGACCTGTCGATGCAGATCCACGCGGCGATGCTCGCCATGCACACCGGCAAGCCCGTCAAGATCGTCTACAACCGGTACGAGTCGTTCTTCGGCCACGTACACCGCCACCCCGCACAGATGCACTACGAGTACGGTGCCACCAGGGACGGCAAGCTCGTGTTCGCCGATGTCGAGATCATCCTCGACGGCGGTGCGTACACCTCGGCCACTCTCAACGTGGTCGGCAACGCGGCCTCGCTCGGTGTCGGACCGTACGTCATCCCCAACATCGAGATCGACGCGTACGGGGTGTACACCAACAATCCACCGTGCGGTGCGATGCGTGGATTCGGCGCAGTGCAAGCATGTTTCGCGTACGAGTCGATGATGGACAAGCTCGGCGAGGCCTGCGGTATCGGGCCGGTGGCAATCCGCCAGATCAACGCCGTCAGCCAAGGTTCCATCCTCGCGACCGGCCAGGTCATCGAAGCACCTGCCCCACTGGCCGAGATGCTCGCCCGAGCCGAGGCGATGGAACTACCTGCCCCGCTGGACGCGTCGGACATTCGAAATCTGCCGGGTGGGGCATCGCAGACCACCCACGGCGAAGGCGTCGTACGTGGGATCGGATACGGCGTCGGCATCAAGAACATCTGCTTCTCCGAGAACTACGACGACTACTCCACTGCTCGCGTCCGGCTGGAGGTGATCGGCGGCGAGGCAACGGCATTGGTGCACACGGCTGCTGCCGAGGTGGGGCAGGGACTGGTGACGTTGGAGGCGCAGATCGCGCGCACCGAACTCGGCGTCACCAAGGTCGTCATCCATCCCGCCGACACCAAGGTCGGCAATGCCGGCTCTTCGTCCGCGTCGCGCCAGTCGTACATGACCGGTGGCGCAGTGAAGACCGCGTGCGAGGCCGTGCGCGAGGCGGTGTTCGTCCTGGCCGGCCTGTATCTGGGCCGCGCGGTGGCCGACCTCAGCCTCGACGGCGGCAAGATCGTCTCGGCCACCGACGGTGTGCTGGCCACGATCGAGGACGTACTCGGCGATCGCGTCATCGAGCAGACTCGTGAATTCCACCATCGCCCCACCAGCGGAATGGATCCGGTCACCGGACAGGGCGCGAGCCACACCCAGCTCGCCCTGTGTGTCCACCGCGCCGTGGTGGACGTCGACGTCGATCTGGGGCTCGTCAAGGTCGTCGAGATGGCGGCCGTGCAGGACGTCGGCAAGATCCTCAACCGGCTTTCACTCGAAGGCCAGATCCATGGCGGCACAGCGCAGGGCCTCGGCCTCGCGGTGATGGAAGAAATCGTCGTCGTGGACGGTCTGGTGAAGAACCCGTCGTTCACCGACTATCTGATTCCGACCATTCTCGACATGCCGCCCATGAAGCTGGACATCCTCGAGAACCCGGATCCTCTGGCACCGTACGGCCTTCGTGGTGCCGGCGAGCCACCCACCCTCTCGTCGACGCCCGCCGTCGTCGCAGCCATCCGCAACGCCACCGGACTCGCGTTGACCCGCGTACCCGTTCGACCCGAACACATCATCAACAGCTGATCCGAGTTCCATCCCCATTCGACGAAACCTTCTCCGGCACAACCGTACCGACGCCAACTCCCCCGGCATGTCGGCCCGGCCCGACGCTCGACGAGGTTGATCACGCCCTGGGAGGGCCGATCATGACCGACGTACACACATCCAGCACTCGCCAAAGCGGACGAGGTCGATCCCAGATCGACAAGTTCTTCGACATCACCGGCCGCGGTTCCACGCTGTCACGCGAAATTCGTGGTGGTGTCACCACATTCGTGGCCATGGCCTACCTGATCGTTCTCATCCCTCTGATCATCGGTGATGCACGCGATGTCACCGGTGCCACGCTCGATCCGGCTCAGCTGTCGACCATGGTGGCACTGTCCGCCGGGCTGACGACCATCCTGATGGGGGTCGTCGGAAACGCGCCCCTCGCGATGGCAGCCGGCCTCGGTGTGACGCCGATCGTGGTGTTCCAGGCGGCCCCGTACATGACCTGGCCGCAGGCGATGGGTCTGGTGGTTCTCGAGGGCGTCGTCATCGTCGTCTTCGCTCTCACCGGCATTCGGCAACTCATCATGGATGCCATACCACTGGTACTCAAGCAGGCGATCGGCGTCGGGATCGGTGCATTCATCGCGCTCATCGGCCTGGTCGACGCCGGGTTCGTCGGGCACCACGAGTCGGCAGCAACCGCCGTCACCCTTGGCACCTTCGGCAAGCTCGCCGGCTGGCCGGTGTTCGTGTTCTGCGTCGGGCTCATCCTGATGATCATGCTGTTCGTTCGGAAGGTGCCGGGCGCGATGCTGATCGGCATCTTCGTGGCCACCAACTTGGCGATCATCCTGAACTCGGTGTTCGACATCGAGCCGGAGGCGTGGGGCCCCGTGGTACCGAAGGTGCCCGACTCCATCGTCGCCACACCACAATTCGATCTACTGTTCAACGTCGACCTGTTCGGCGGCTTCGCACGGGCCGGGATCGTCACGGCGTCGGTCGTCCTGTTCACGCTCGTTCTCTCGGGCTTCTTCGACGCGATGGGCACCATCCTCGGAGTCGGCGAGGAAGCGGGTCTGGTCGACAAGCAAGGCAGGATGCCCGGACTGAGCCGCATCCTCACCGTCGACGGCATCGGTGCCATCGTCGGAGGCGCAATCAACGGCTCCGCCAACACCGCCGTGGTGGAATCTGCGGCCGGCGTCACCGAGGGTGCCCGAACCGGTCTCGCCAGCGTCGTCACAGGCGGGTTGCTGACCAGCTTGATCTTCTTCACTCCGTTGGCCGGGGTGGTTCCCGTCGGTGCAGCTGCGCCGGCCCTGGTTCTGGTGGGCGCGCTGATGATGACGCACGTACGCAAGATCGACTGGGAGAACACCGAAATCGCGATCCCCGCCTTCCTGACCATCGTCCTGATGCCCTTCACCTACTCCATCACCGTCGGTGTTGCGGCCGGTGTCATCTCGTACACCCTCGTTCGTCTGGCCAAAGGCAAAGCACGCCAGACGCATTGGCTGCTGTACCTGATGTCGGGTATATTCTTGGTCTACTTCGCCCTGCACCCGATCGAAGAAGCGTTGGGAATCTCGTAACGTGAAAGAGATCGTCGATCGTCTGTCCGCCTGGGACCGCGCTGGCATTCCCTATGCGGTAGCGACTGTCATTGCGGTATCCGGAAGTGCCCCAAGGCTTCCGGGTGCCGCGATGGCGGTCTGCGCCGACGGTGAAGCAGTGGGCAGCGTCTCCGGTGGCTGCGTCGAAGGCGCCGTGTACGAGCTGTGCCGCGAGGTTCTCGAGACCGGTGAGTCCAAGCGAGAATCGTTCGGCTACAGCGACGTCGACGCTTTCGCTGTCGGTCTGACCTGCGGGGGAGTGATCGAGGTGTTCGTCCGCCTCGGACCTCCGCGTGCCGTGCTCGCGGCCATCGCGTCGGACTCGGCGGTGGCCACGGTGACGATGCTCTCCGGGTCAGGGGAATCGCTTGCAGTGTCCTCCTCGGCCACTATCGGCAGCACCGGGTTCTCCGACGTCGACGCCGTGGTCGTCGGTGAGGCGCTGGCGATGCTGGACTCCGGCGGTACCGGTATCCGGTCGGTGCGGTGCCGGCCTGATCTCGACGTGTTCGTGCAGTCCTACGCCACGGCCCCGCGGCTGCTGATCTTCGGGGCAATCGACTACGCCGGCGCACTCGCCCGCGTGGGTAAGTTCCTCGGGTATCACGTGACGGTCTGTGACGCGAGACCGGTATTCGCCACTGCTGCACGGTTTCCCGACGCCGACGAGGTGGTCACCGAATGGCCGCACAGCTACCTGGCGCGGACGGCCGTCGATGCCCGCACGGTGATTTGCGTCCTGACGCACGACGCCAAATTCGATGTGCCGCTGCTCGAGGTGGCCCTACGACTGCCCGTCGCATTCGTCGGGGCGATGGGATCACGCAGGACTCACGACGATCGCGCGGCCCGGTTGCGCGACGTCGGGTTGACTGAGCAGGAGCTCGCACGCTTGAAGTCGCCGATCGGCCTGGACCTGGGAGCAAGAACTCCCGAGGAGACCGCGCTGGCCATCGCTGCGGAATTCGTCGCAGTGCGACGCGGGGGTAGCGCTCTGCCACTGACACATGCAGCGGGTCCGATCCACCACGACGGGGCGGCGGGGGATGCGAAGTACGCGTAACTACCCTGGTTACGGGATGTCCACCTCTCTGCCGTGAAGGGATTCAGTTGATTCGCGACCTACCTCGGTATCGACGACTGAACCTGTTGAGCGTTGCCCTTCTCGGCACCATGGCTGCAGTCGCCACGACCCAGGTACTCGACCTGTCCAATTTCGGCCGGGGACTCGCGCACGCGGCAATTCTCATCTGTGCGGTTGCGGCCGTTGTGTACGGAGTCTTCCGCGCAGCCCGCAAGCCCACGTGGCTGCTTCCTCGCATGGCGCTCGTCTTCTTCACGCTCGGATCCGTGGCGTCACTCATCGGAGGGAGTTATCTCCCCGCAGCCAGCGGCGCGATCATGGCTGCCATTCTCCCGATGTTCTCGACTGATGAACGGTGGGACAGGCTCTTCGGGTACCGCGCGATCGCGAATTGAACCAGGACTTCGGGCAATCGATAGTCGCAGTGCAGACGGATTCACGCCGCCCTCGATTCCGCCCTCGAGTTCTTGTCGGTGGGTCGAGATAGTCTTCTTTCAGTTCGAACGCACGTTCTGAAATGTTGCTCACCGGGGGGTGAAAAATGGGTGCAATACCGACCGTGTCACTGGAGGCGTTGACCGCCGCCGCGCGCGAGGAGAATCGGCAGGCGGCCCGCAAGATCACCGCCTGCTACCGCGTGCACTGCGACTGGATCACCCGCGACACCAAACACAAGCACTACAGCCGATACGGACGCACCGAAATGTCCGTGGCGTTGGGCTGCTCGGCGACCGTCGCCGAATCGTACGTCTCCGTCAGCGTCGCCCTGCACACCCGAATGCCGCTGCTACGGGCAGCGTTCGAAACCGGTGAGATCGACCTCCCCCGCGTGCGGACGGTATGCCGGATCCTCGACAACCTCTCCGACGACATCGTCACCCGCGTCGAAGCCGAGGTCGTCGAGGCGGCGCGGAGATCGTCCCCGGGCCCGCTCGAACAGGCGATCTGGAACATCCTGCTGCGCGTCGCACCCGAGGAAGCCGCCGCGTTGCGGGAGTTCGCGAAGAAATTCCGCACCGTCACCTACAGCCCCGCCGGCGAACTCGCCCGCATCCGAGCCGAGCTGACCGCCCCCGAAGCCGCCGCCGCATGGCAACTCCTCGAGGAGATGGCCGACACCCTCTGCCCCAAAGACCCGCGCGGTAAAAAAGATCGCCTGTGCGATGCATTCATGGCCCGCATGCACGGCGAACCCCGACTGGCATGCCTGTGCCAACGCACCGATTGCCCGAAGAAAGACACAGCGTTGCCGGATCGACGGGTGCCGCTCACGCTGATCACCGTCGACATCGCCACCCTCATCGGACTACTCGCCAACCCCGCCTACCTCGCCGGGCACGGATCCATCGACCCCGACCTCGCGCGAGAGTTGGCACGCAACAGTCACTGGCAGATCCTGCTCACCGAAGCAGTGACCCTCGCAGAGAAACTCGGACTCGCTGTGCAGAACCCAGAGACCGGACAATGGGAACGACCCCCGGACAGCGAGAAAGCAGGGGCTGCAACGGAACCCGAGACGGGAACAGCGACGGACGAAGACGAAGACGCGGGCTCGTGCATGGGCTTGGCTGCAGACTCGGATGCGGATGCGGATGCGGATGCGGGAACTGGGTCGGGCGCGGACTCGAGGGCTGCGACAGAATCCTCGACCGAACCGACCCCGGCCAGTTCACCTGCACCTGCACCTGCACCGGGAAATACCTCGACACCAGCACCGACGCCCGCAGCACCGGCAGATGAGGTCGACGAGACCGGGGAGACCGGCGAGACCGGCGATGCCGAGGAGAACGACGAATCCGCACCCGTACCTGCGACCGCCCTTCCAGCTCAAGCAACGTCGGCCACCGGCCCTGAAGTCGCGGCTTCGCCTGCACCGGCGTCAGCGTCAGCATCACCACCACCTGCGGAACAGACACCGCCGATGCCTGCTATCACACCGAACTGTTCGGAATCATGCTCTTCCACAACACCATCCGACTCCACGACATCCGGGACGACATCAGCCCGAGGCCCGGAACCAGGAACAGGACCGACTGACGCTGCCGCTGCCGCTGCCGCCAGCGACAACCCACGCCAGCGTCGCCTCGGATCACTGACCTCCGCCGCAGCCCTGTTCTGCACCCACACACCCCTCGCCCGGGGCACACGGCACAGCTCTGCCCTCGACCTGGACGACATCAGACACCCCGCCCACAACATGAGAGCACTCGACCTACGCTCGGCAATCCGGCTGGACAACCCAACGACCCCCACTGCAGGCCACACACCCGCAAACCGCACGTCCTCAGGCATCTACCTCGGAAACGCGTCCCTCGCCGCAGCGCTCGAAGCTGCCATCGCCGCCGACCCCACCCTCGGCACATCCATCCCCCGCGACCCACTCACCGACCGCGCCCTGATCTACCGACCCGACACCCTCACCACAGCAGCCGTCCGACTGCGCGACAAACACTGCCGATTCCCCGGCTGCCACCGACCCGCCGCACGCTGCCAACTCGACCACATCACCCCCTTCGACCACTCCAACCCTCGCGGCGGCGGCTGGACCACCGTCAACAACCTCCAATGCCTCTGCCACTACCACCACTCCGTCAAAACAGCCGGCTACTGGAAGGCCGTCATGCTTCCCGGCGGAGCGATTCTGTGGACATCGACCTCCAAGACCACACGAATCACCCTGCCCACCAACGCAACATCCGTACCCATCCTCGGAAACGACCTCAGACCACACATCCCCACCACACCGAAACGATCCGGCCACATCGCCTACCCCAACCCACCCGACAACCTTGAGCCCGACAACCACGAGACCGGAAGCCACGAGGACACGAAGCCACCGTTCTAGAAGGTCAGCGCTGGCGCCGCAACAGCTGTCCGGTCGACGACTCCGAGCCCGCGATCCATGACCGTCGCACCACACCCGACAAGCCCACCCGGTCGTACGCAGTCACCGGGTTACGGTGGTACAGCTGCGCGACGTCGACGGTGAACTTCTCATCCGGAGCGAAGACCACGAGATCTGCAGCACAACCGATCTCGATGCGTCCACGATCTGCCATACCCACCTGATCGGCCGTGTTGGTGGCCATGCATCGCACGATGTCGGTCAGTGCGAAGCCGCGAGAACGCGCCTCGGTCCACACCGCTGCAAGTGACACCTGCAGCGACGCAATCCCACCCCACGCATCGCCGAAGTCTCCGGTGTCGAACCGCTTCAGGTCGGGCGTACAGGGCGAGTGATCGGTGACAATGGTGTCGATCGTGCCGTCGGACAGACCCTGCCACAACAACTCGCGGTTGCCGGCCTCGCGGATCGGCGGGCAGCACTTGAACTGGGTCGCCCCAGCCGGCACGGCCTCGGCGTCGAAACACAGGTAGTGCGGACAGGTTTCGACGGTCACCCGCACACCGTCGCGCTTGGCCGCCGCAATCATCGGCAACGCATCGGCGCTCGACAGATGCAGAATGTGCACCCGACACCCCGTCCGCCGAGACAGCTCGATCACCTGCTCGATGGCCCGATTCTCGGCCGCACGTGGACGCGATTCCAAGAATCCCGAGTACTCACGGCCCGCCGCGGACGGTGCCTCGGCGATCACCTCGGCGTTCTCGGCGTGGACGATCATCAGCCCGTCGAACGATGCAATCTCGATCAGAGCCTTCTCGAGCTCCGGAATCGTCAGCGGCGGAAACTCGTCCACGCCCGACGCCAGCAGGAAGCACTTGAAGCCGAAAACACCCGCATCGTGCAGTGGCCGCAGCTGATCGACGTTCCCCGGCACGGCACCGCCCCAGAACCCGACGTTCACGACCGACTGATCCGCTGCCACCCGCCGCTTGATCTCCAACGCCGCAACGTCCACCGTCGGCGGGATGCTGTTGAGCGGCATGTCGACGATGGTGGTGATGCCACCAGCCGCGGCAGCCCGGGTGGCGCTGGCGAACCCTTCCCACTCGGTGCGCCCCGGCTCGTTGACGTGAACATGCGTGTCCACCAAACCCGGCAGCAACACCTCGTCCGAGCCGAGCTCGACCACGATGCCGGCGAGCACCGCACCACCAGCATCATAGGAGTCGATCGCCACGATCCGGCCGTCCACCACCGCGCCCGAAGCGGCGACCTCCCGTCCGCCGATCACCGCCCGCGAAGCGCGAACGACCAGATCGATCGAATCAGACTGCACTGGAAATACTCTGAAGCTCGGACGACTTCCACGCCACATCAGCCGCATCGAGAGCTTCGGCGTCGAGTTCCCCGAACAATCTCAATCGGGACAGGCCGCCGTCGGGGTACACGTCCAGTCGCAGGTGCGTATATGCGTCGACCTCGTTCAGCAGGAAGCGGTGACGCGTGTCCGGCTGAACGGCGGTACGGGGCAGAATCTCGCTCCATGCCGTCGGGTCCGTGATGTGTCGGCGACGAGAATCGATGGCGCTGAGTCGAATCCACCCCGGCGCGTTTCCGACGTAGTAGCTGGTGTCGACCTCCACGTGTCGCGGAGCACCGGGTGAAGCGAGGGCGAAGACCGCGAAGTCGTTGCCGCCATGGCGTCGTCGCGAGTTTTCCCAACCCTCGCCCATGTTGCGAGCCCGCCCGGGCAGGATGATGTTGGCCGGGGAGGAGTAGAACGCGTCGGAGCAGTCGATCAGCCGAGCTCCGTTCTCGGCGGCCAGCAGATCGACGGTGCCGGCGAGGAACCGCGGATCCTGCACCACCTGGCCGTGCACACGGAACCGGGCAACGCCGCCGTCGGGGTAGATCGACAGACGCACATGCGTCCACCGGTGCCGATCGTCCACCGCATACATGTTCGCAGTGTCACCGGCTGCGGGGGACTTGTCGACGATGCTGTGCCATTCCGCATTCTGCACGTCCTCGATGGACGGGTAGCCCTCGATCGACGCAGCCTCGACGGAGACGAACGGCGGGTAGTTGCCAGTGAAGTGAGCGGTGTCGACCACGACGCCGTGCACGATGCCAGGGGAACCCAACCGCACGATCGCCCAGTCGTGGCCACCCTCGTCACGGCGACGCCGAGTCTCCCAGCCGTCGTATACCTTTCCCTTGTGTCCGAAGTCCGCGGGATCGAACAGCGGAGCGTCCGGCTTGATCAGGTTCTCGCGCTGGGCGAACAGCTCGTCGTTCGCTGCGGAGACGCTGCCGCCGAGCGCCCGAGAGGCAAGGTCGGTCAGCGTGGTGAAATCGGTTCCGGTCATGAAGTTCCTTCCAAAATGTGTGTGGTGGCCAACGTTCGACCTACCTCGTGCAACAACCGAGCCGCGTCACGCATGGAGATCTGCGGGTCCGGCTCCAGGTCGGTCAGCGAATAGGAGGCGGTGATTCCGTAGGGGCGCAATCGATCCAAGCCGACGATGCTGCGTCCCGCCACGGTGATCACCGGGACCCCCGCCGCGCATGCTGCATGGGCGACTCCGATCGGTGCCTTGCCGTGCAGGCTCTGCTCGTCCAGCGAACCCTCACCGGTGACGACAAGGTCGGCCGACGCCAGAGCGCTGCCGAAGTCGATCAGCTCGAGCACGGTGTCGATCCCCGGCTTGGCCGCAGCACCGAGTACAGCCATGGCACCGAAGGCGGATCCGCCGGCCGCCCCGGTGCCGGCGAGACCGCTCAAGTCGCGGCCGATTGCGTTGCGTACCAGATGCGCCCACTGTCGCATCCCGTGTTCCAGATACAGCAACTCCTGCGGTCCTGCACCCTTCTGTGGGCCGTAGACAGCCGCGGCTCCGGTGACACCGAGCAACGGATTGTCGACGTCGCAGGCCAGCTCGAACACCGCATTCCGGGCCGACTGCAACAGGCCGCTCAGGTCGAGGTGGACTGCACCCCGCAGCGGACCGCCGCCGAGCGCGACGTCGTTGCCTTCGGCATCGAGGATGCGGGCACCGAGCGCGCTGAGCATTCCTGCGCCGCCGTCGGTGGATGCGCTGCCTCCGAGCCCGACTACGAGACGCCGCGCACCTGCCTCCAGAGCGTGCCCGATGACGGTAC
>NZ_LVCU01000143.1:0-7000 GCF_001647185.1 Rhodococcus sp. EPR-147 | reverse complement strand
GTGGTCGCGGTGTGCACCGTCTGGTCGGCCGCCACCGGCCAGGGCCCGATGGCCGGTGTCGCGATGTCGGTCATCAGCTTCGCCCCACTGGTGATGGCGACGTTCTTCGCACTGTCGTTTCGCTCCACGGCCGCGGCGGTCTTCGAGCTCCGGGCTCAATCTCGTCGCCGCGCGGCAGAGGACGCCGCGACCTCGGCCGGCCTCGACGAGAGAGATCGCCAACTCGAGCAGTTGGATCATCTCGCCCGCCCGCTGCTGGAGAAGATCGCGAGCGGATCCGATCTCGATGCCGCGGAGCGTCAGGCCTGCGGACTTCTCGAGGCAGCTCTGCGGGATCGACTGAGGGCACCGGGACTGATGACGGACGAGGTCGCCGCGCAGGCGCGGGCTGCCCGGGCACGGGGAGTGCAGGTGGTTCTGCTCGACGACGGCGGACTTGCTGTGGTTCATCCCACAGTGTCGACGCGGGTGAGCACCGCGGTTTCCGACGCACTCAGGGGTTCGACGAGCGGAGTGGTGACCGCCCGGATACTGCCGCCCGGCCGCGCGAGGATCGTATCCATCCTGGTCAGCGACTCGAGCGCCGACGTGCGGATCGAACTCGATGCTGAAGGCCGGCAGTCTGTCGTAGCTTCGTGACACGCTTACCGGACGGTTGACGGTTCAATGCCCCCAATAGTCAGGGCAGAAAACCTGCGAATTACCTGTGAGAATCATTCCCATTGGTTTAGTTGGTCTCAACCCACTACGGCGTCCGGGAGAATTGATGTCTGCACTGCTCGAACCCTTGCCCTCCGCGGACGACGCGGGAGTCCCGACGACGCCTCGTTCACGTGGGCCCATCAGCTTGGTTCCGCCTGCGATGCAGATACACCCCGTCCCGGCCGCCCCGAGCCCGTTCCCGCCGCGACCGGATCTGACCGGCCGCGAGATCGAGGTGCTGCTCTGCTGGATTCGACACGACTCGAAGACCGAAGTGGCGAAGACACTGTTTCTCTCGCTCGGCACGGTCAACACACACCTCACCCGAATCCGGGCCAAGTACACCTCGGTGGGGCGCCCGGCACCGACCAAAGCCGCCCTCGTCGCACGGGCCCTGCAGGACGGGCTGGTCGACATCTCGGAGCTGTGAGTCTCGGAGCTGTGAACCCGCCGGTCAGACGCTGACTGCGGTCTCCACGCCTTCGTTCTCCAGACGCTTGTTGCGTCGGATGCTGCTCAGCAGGGCGGCTCCGATGAACAGAATTCCCACGAAACCGGTGATCAGCTCGTTGATGTGCACACCGATCGAGACCAGCAGGATGATGGACAACGCGCCGATCGCCCAGTGCGCACCGTGCTCGAGGTACACGTAGTCGGACAACGTTCCCTTGCGGACCAGGAACACCGTGATCGAGCGGACGAACATCGCGCCGATGAAGCCGAGGCCGAGCGCGATGATGATGGGGTCGGCTGTGATGGCGAAGGCACCGATGACACCGTCGAACGAGAAGGACGCGTCGAGCACCTCGAGGTAGAGGAACAGGAAGAATCCGGCCTTACCCGTCGCCTTCGCCAGTTCGCTCGGTCCGCCCGAGGACTCCTCGCCCTCTTCCTCGACGTGGAAGAGCTCACCGAGTCCGTTGACCGAGATGTAGGTGATCATGCCCAGCACACCCGAGACCATGACGGTGGAGATCTTGTCGTCCTCGGCCAGGAACTCGGCGCTCAGTACCAACAGCAGGCCTGCGACGACCACGGAGAGCTGATCGAGGCGGCCGATCCGGGCGAGGGGCTTCTCGAGCCAGCTCAACCAGGTGATCTCGCGGTCCTCGAAAATGAAGCCGAGGAACAACATCAGCAGGAACATGCCACCGAACGCGGCGATCTGCGGATGCGCGTCGGTGAGCAGAGTTTCGTAACTCGGCGACCCGTCCGGGAAGGTCGCGGCACCGTCGGCGGGCGGGTTCAGTGCCAGATCGAGTGCCGCCACCGGACCCAGACCGGACGCGGCCCAGACGATGACCAGCGGGAACAGCAACCGCATGCCGAACACCGCGATGATGATGCCGATGGTGAGGAAGATCTTCTGCCAGAACTCGCTCATGCGTCGCAGCACAGTGGCATTGATGACGGCGTTGTCGAAGGACAGCGACACCTCGAGGACGCCGAGGATGAGCACGAGGATCATCGCCTCGATCCCGCCGTACAGGAAAGCCACGATCACGGACACGATGGTGACCGCGATCGACCATCCGAAGATCTTCACAACCACAGTCAGTGGCCTTTCTCGAGACTTGAGACGGAAAAACCCCCGCCCATCATGAATGACGAGGCGGGGGTACTCCCAATCTTGAGAGGGCCTTTACTACACGTTTACCCCGAAATCGCGGGCGATTCCTGCGAGTCCGGATGCGTAGCCCTGACCGACTGCGCGGAACTTCCACTCCGCGCCGTTGCGGTACAGCTCACCGAAGACCATGGCGGTCTCGGTGGAGGCATCCTCGCTGAGGTCGTAGCGAGCGAGCTCGGAGTTGTCGGCCTGGTTGATGACGCGGATGAACGCGTTGCGCACCTGACCGAACGACTGCGAGCGTGCGTCCGCATCGTAGATCGACACGGGGAAGACGATGGTCTCGATCTCCGGCGGTACCGCGGCGAGATCGACCTTGATCTGCTCGTCGTCTCCGTCGCCCTCACCCGTGGTGTTGTCCCCGGTGTGCTCGATGGAGCCGTCCGGAGACTTCAGGTTGTTGAAGAACACGAAGTGCCCGTCGCTCAAGGCCTTCTTCGTCGAGTTCAGAGCGATGGCGCTGGCGTCGAGATCGAAGTCGGTGCCGGTCGTCGTGCGGATGTCCCATCCGAGACCGACCACGACCGCGGTCAGGTTCGGAGCTGCCTTGGTGAGCGAGACATTGCCACCCTTGCTGAGGCTGACGCCCATTGAGAGGTCCTTTCGCAATTGGTTTCCCGTACGGGTTCAACCGTAGTGGGAATGTCCGGTTCTTGGACGTACTCCGCCAACGAGTACGACATCGCCAGGGTTCCCGTCAGTACTATCGAGCAGGTGACAAGTCGCTGGCCTGGGGTGTTCCGCCGGGGTGCCGAATCCGACGCCGCCGCGCGTCGTTCCCAGGACAACGCTGTCGCCGCGTTCCTCGACATGGACAAACGTCAGTCGATCGCCTCGGCGGGCGTCGAGGCCTCCACCGCACTGCGTCCTCAGGATCGACTCGCTAGCCGGTGGGCAGACACCGAGAAGCAATGTTTCGATGCCGGAGCTGCCTACCTCGCCGCCGTCGATCAGTTCGACGGAATCACCACTCCTGCCGCCAGATCGGCCTTCGACCGAGCGACCGCGCTTCTGCACGACGCCAGCTCGGCTGTGGATCGGTTCTACGAAGCCCACCGAGACACCCTCGAGCAGTCCTCCGCTCAGTTCGCCGCGACCCCGCGCTTGGTCCAGGACGCACTGGCCGAGGCCGACGCCGCCCGATCGACCGTCGACGAACAGTTTGCCGGCTACCCCTCACTCCGGCAGGCGTGGCGCGAACTCGATTCGGCAACAACGCAATTGCAGGCCGATCAGCGCGACCCCCTGCGCGCCCGAGAGCACGCCGCCCTGGTCCGCGATCGGGCGGCCGCACTGCGTGCAGCAGTGAACTCGGCTCCGGGCCGCCTTCAGGAGGCCCGAACGGCACTGGCCTCGGTGCGCACCCGAATCGAAGCCGTACGAACGAGATCCGAGGGCATTGCCCCGGCCTTCTCTAGCTTGCTGCGGGAGTTCAACGCCAAGAGCTCGGCGGACCTCTCTCGCAACGAACGGTCCAGTGCGCGCCACATCGAGCAGGCCGACGAGGATCTGAGCGCAGCTCGTTCTGCACTCGACGCGGGCAATCCCGAACACGCGTTGGATCTGGTGACCCAGGCACGCCAACACCTGAGCGATGCCGAACAACTGGTCGACGCGGTCACCGACCGAGTTCGTCTGCTGCGCGCGGTCAAAGCCGATCCGAAACAGACCGAGAACAAAGTGCGGTTCAAACTTCGTGACGCCCAACAACTCGCGGTCAACCGCGGTCTGGTTGCCGAATGGGGCTCGGTGTTGGATGCTCAGCTCGCCCGGATCGACAGGGCGAGCACAGCCCTGTCGGGTACCCACCCCGACTACTGGTCATATCTGCAGGATCTGGATACCATTTCGGACTTCATCGCAGGCGTGATCGACCGCATGCGTACCTCGCACTGATCACATTCACACGAAGGACAGTGGTGCAACACTTTCGCCATCTCGACGCAGACACCCGTGAACGAGTGTTCTTCCTGCAGCCGGAGGACATCGAGACGAGCGACGGAAACGACCTCGTGGCAACGGCTCTCGGAGCGACGCTGTACATCCCGGCGACGCGTCCCGACCTGACCGCGACGGTGAACAAACGCACCGACGAGGGGGTTCGGTCCATCGTCATCGATCTCGAAGACGCTGTGGCGGACCATAATCTGGAAGAAGCGCTGGCCAACACCGTGCGAACTCTGAACGAACTCTCGGGTTCGGGATCACTGGTGTTCGTTCGAGCTCGCACCGCCGCGCACATCCGCAGCATCTGCGCCGGCCTGAACCACGGTGCCGCCGGGCTCGCCGGATTCGTCGTACCGAAGTTCACGGCAGCACGCGGAGCCGAGTTCCTCGACGAGATCGTCGCCGCGTCCACGACACACGGCACCCGTCTGTTCGCCATGCCCGTCCTCGAATCCACGGAAGTGGTGCACCGGGAGACACGCGACGCGGAACTGGTTGCCATCCGTGAACTCCTCGGTGAGTACCGCGACACCGTGCTGGCGGTGCGAATCGGGGCCACCGACATGTGCGGCACCTTCGGCATCCGCCGCGACCGCGACCTGACGATCTACGACGTCCGCGTCGTCGCCGACGTCATCAGCGCCATCGTCAATCACCTGGGTCGTTACGACGGATCGGGTTTCGTCATCACCGGACCGGTGTGGGAGTACTTCGCAGACCACGAACGCATGTTCCGCCCGCTGCTGCGCCAGACGCCGTTCGTCGATCAGGAGGCCGTGCGCTTTCGCCAGCAACTGGTGAGCAGCGACCTCGACGCCCTCCTGCGCGAGGTGGCACTCGACCGCGCGAACGGCATTCAGGGCAAAACCGTCATCCACCCCTCGCACGTGCCTGCCGTGCACGCGCTGTCCGCGGTGACGCACGAGGAATACCACGACGCACTCGACATTCTCTCGTCCGACCAGGGCGGCGTCCAGGCGTCGGGTTACCGAAACAAGATGAACGAACTGGGCCCGCACCGCAATTGGGCGAAGCAGACGATGGTGCGCGCGAAAGCGTTCGGCGTCACCAACGAGGGGATCACATTCGTGGATCTGTTGACCGCACTGGCACAGCGATGAACGCCAATCCGGCCGACGGAATCGCGCTCACCGACACCGGTTCGTCGTCGTCCTGGACGGCGACACAATTGGTGCGTCCCGGTCTGCGTCGCAACCCTCGCCGCGCCCACCTGTTGGTCTCGACGGTGCTCGGCAAACACATACCCGTCGATCCGGACGTCGTCATCGCCGCAGGCAACGAACTCGCCGCCCTGGTGCACACCGCGGTGGCCGGTTCCGATGTCGACGTTCTCGGATTCGCGGAAACGGCAACGGGATTGGGCCACACGGTAGCGACTGCTCTGGGCGCGCACTGCTACCTGCACTCGACGCGTCGCCCCGTTCCCGGCATGACCGTGCACGGCGAGTTCGAAGAGGGTCACTCACACGCCACCGACCACCTGCTGATGCCCACATCAGCCGACCTTCTCGCCGGCGACCTGCCGTTGATACTCGTCGACGACGAGATCTCCACCGGAGCGACCGCATTGGATGCGCTGCGACAGATTCATGCATCGGCCGGGCGCACGCACTACGTCATCGCATCCCTGGTGGACATGCGCACCGCCGAGCATCTCGCTGCTGCCGCTGCGGTGGCAACGGAACTCGGCGTGCGAATCGACAACGTGAGCCTGGCGCAGGGATCGGTGGAGCTCGAGCCAGGCCTGGTGGAGACGGTGCTGGCCCTCCCCGATCCGGAGTTCGATCCGGTTGCTGCACAGCCTGGTTCGGTTCGCCGCGTCGATGCGCAGTGGCCGGCAACCCTGCCCGACGGCGGCCGGCACGGGTTCCTCCGATCCGACGCCGCCGGTTTCGACTCGGCGATCGATGCTCTCGCAACCACCGTCGACTCCTCGCTCCCCGGATCGGCACCGGTGGTCGTCATCGGCCACGAGGAGCTCATGTACCTGCCGCTCCGGCTGGCGGCGGCGTTGCAGGAGCGCGGGCACACCGCACTGTTCCAGACCACCACTCGGTCACCGGCTTACGTTCTCGACGTGCCCGGCTACCCCCTGCGCCGCGGCTTCGAGTTCACTGCGCCCGAGAACGAATCGGGATTGCGCTACCTCTACAACGCGTCCGGACCGGACGACGCGACACTGGTGCTCGTCGCCGACGCCCCCGCCGACACCGACGCTCTGGCAGCAGCCGCCGAGACCCTGGCCGCCTCGGGTACCGACGTGCTGCTGGTCGTCGTCACGGGCGCGGACCCGGCGGCTCTCGAAGTCTCGCGGCGGGCACGTCCGCTGCGGGGGCCGGATTTCGGTTCGTACGCAGCGGACGAAGTCACCTGGCTGCTCAAGGACCTCTCGTCGGTCTCACTCGAAGCAGGAATCGAGGAGCGAGAGAAGCGTATTCAGGCCGGCGAAGCCCACTACGCCGAATCGCTTCCGGTCGAGTATCAACCGGATCTCGCCTACCGCGAACTGTTCGAGAAAGTGCTGCAGGAGAGCGCGTCACGGCTGGCGGTCGCGGTCGGCACCGTCACCGAGGTCGTGCTGGCCGAGCGCGGACACGACATCGCACTGGCGTCACTGGCCCGCGCGGGCACACCCGTCGGAATTCTGATGCGCCGCTGGGCATTCGCAGCCCACGGCATCGAGATTCCGCACTATGCCGT
>NZ_LVCU01000142.1:0-10438 GCF_001647185.1 Rhodococcus sp. EPR-147 | reverse complement strand
CGCCGAACACAACATCCCAGAATGGCCCCCGACCACGGTCGAGGGCCATTCTGCATTTCGAAACCACCCATCACCACACCCACGAGCATCCGACGAACGCGCGCGCACCTCACGAACGCGCGCACCCGACGACGAACGCGCACCCGCCACGAGTGCGGCCTGCCTGAACTAGTCAGCCGGCAGACGACGCCACCGCGGACGCTCTTACGAACGCGCGCGCCTTTGCGACGAGCGGGGTCTGTGTCTGAACTGGAGTGCGGGCAGACGACGCGACCGCGGACCACGAATCCGCACGCATCCGGTACGGTCCGGGCCTGGACCCGGTTGCCGACAGGCGACGCGACCGCGGACGCTCATAGGAGCGCAGACGCGCGCGCGTTCGCTATCCGCGCGCACAATCGCGCCCCGACAAGTCACCATTCCCCGCGCACCTGACGAACGCGCGCGCACTTGCGGCGAGCGGGGGCGGGGCAGTCGGGGTCTGTGTCTGAACTGGGGTGCGGGCAGACGACGCGACAGCGGACTGTGTACTCCGGCGCAGACGCGAGCGCGTTCGCTATCCGCGCGCAGAATCGCGCCCCGACCACTCGCCATTTCCCGCGCACCTGACGAACGCGCGCGCGTTTGCGAAGAGCGAGGCCTGGACCCATGTGCCGGCGCGAGGTTGCGGGTTCGCAATCTCCATCTCGACTCAGCGAACGTCAGAAACGAGTAGTACCGGGCAGCGTCCAGGGTGTCGGTTCGATGTGTCGTCACTGTCGGGGTCTCACGGCATCGCAGAGAGGGCGTAGTCGACGCGAATCACCATCTGCGCCAGGAGAATTGGTGGGATGCAACCCCTTCGTCGTCGTCCGCTGAATTTAATCGGTGGAGTTCGTCGCCGCAGCCGTGCATGATCGTGGCACAGGCACATCGCAGAGACCGTGGAGGTGGACAATGACAGCAGACGCGAATTCCGTGCGCCGTCGATTCGTCTACACGCGGATTGCCATGGCTGCCGATCATGCTCTCTGAGTGAGCCTTCGGCGCAATCGGCCGGTTCCTGCCGACGATATGCATCGATCGACTCAATACTTCGCCGCACAGCAATGCTCTGTGCTCGGCGTCCACTCTTGTTGTAGGAGAACAGATGTACCACTACGAACAGATCCTGAACGAACATCGACAACGCGTCGCGCGGGGTGCGCAGAACTACGAACGGCGTCGGGTCGCGGCGGAGAGAGCTGCCGAAGCAACTGTTGCAGAAGAGATTTCATGTGACGGTGAGGCTGCGGAGGACATGGCCTCGAAGGACTGCGAATCGGAATCCGAGATCAGCTTCGAGGTGATGTCGTCCCGTCGCTGACGGTCAGAGGACGGTCAGAGGACGGTCAGATGTGAATAGCGATCGCCCGCGGCTGCGATGAAGTCGCGAACGAACCAGCACGCGGGGACAACGCGCAGACCCTGCGTGCTGGTGTCGTCGAGCGCGTATTCGGTGAGGGCGGCGGCAAGTCCTCGGCCGCGAAACTGCGGAAGCGTCACGGTGTGATGAAACGTTCGCGATCCGTCCGATTCGAGGTACTCCGAGTAGCCTGCCAGCTCGGAATCGACATGGATCTCGAACCTGTGGTCAACAGTGTCGTGGGTGATCTTGACCGGCATGGTGGTACCTCCTGGCCGAGTTTCGGTGTCACCACGGTAACCGGCACTCCTCCGGTGGGGCGTTCTGCGGTTACTCGAGCAGGCATCGACGCAGTAGGGTGAGGGAAACCGAGTCGTGCCAGCGCCACCCGTCGCAACACCGCTCTTCATAAGTACGGGTCGCTCTCGAGGCTGAAGGTGGCAATCCGTGGAAGACACATCCGACCGGGGAATCAAGGCATTCATTCGAACCGTCGCTCAGCGCGGTGGACGTGCGGAGCGGCTGACAACGTCGCGTCGAAATCCCGTGCAGGTCTGGTCGATGGACGGCACGTCGTCGTGCATAGTTCGAGTTCGATCGAAGGTGACGGGTGATTGGAAGGCCCGCAGGCAGGACGAATCGCTCGAGAGTGACGACACCGGATCCTCGTACTGGGTGTTCGTCGATCTCGCGAACGAAGAGCCGCGTTTCTACATGGTGTCGTCGGAAGAGATGGCCACCGACATTCGCGGAGAGGTCGACCTCTGGGTCCAGGATTCGCCACTGCGCACCAGGACCGGGCACCACGCAATCGCGGTGGACCGAGTGCTGCACGGCAGCGAGCGTTGGGACCTGCTTGGTCTGAGCTCGACGCTGGACACGACGATCGATGTCGGCCCCGAACAGACGTGGGTACGTACTCCCCGGGTGAAAGCACCCCGTAAGTCGGCCAAGGCGGCCTTGGAAGAAGAAGTGATCGACAACCGAGTACGCCTGGTCGCCGATTGCGAGGGCTATCGGCTGAGCGGACGCTACGATCCCGAAACGCAGCGACTCGAGATCACCGCAGGACCGATGGAAGGCCGACGGTTCGACAATCCTTCCGTCGCTGCCAGTGCGGTGGCAACGCATATCAGTGGTGATGTCGAAGAGCGTGACGGTTGGGAGTTCTGGCAACTGGACACTCCGGATCGTGCTCCGCTGGGATCGTTTCAGTAGAGAACCACAGCCCGGGACTGTGTAGTTGTGACTCCTCATCAAATCGCCTTTTCCGGTCAAAACCGGAGAAAGGTCCGATTAATCTGGCCCTGGTAGGACGAGCTCCCTGTTTTAGCCCCTGGGTCGAATCGATGTTCGAGAGTTCGTCCGATCATCGAAATTCGGGTACCAGCGAGCTCAACGGTCGACAGTGCGAGGGGTGCTGTCGACCGTGGGGAGAGGTCTTCACCATGGAACATTCCTTCCGGACGGGCTCCGCCCATGCGTCCCGCTTCCTGTTCCTCATCGCCCAGTTCGTCGATCGCAGGATCCCAGCCGAGTTCTTCTCGGCTCAGTTCCGCGAGCTGCAGAACACCCAATCCACGTATCTCGATGCCGACGTCTCTTCGGTCATCGGAATGCTGTCGGTCGACGTCGGCGCTTACCTTGGAGACGTCGAGGTCCGAGGGGTGGACTACATAGACTCCGAACAGCTCTGGCTGGCCGCCGGACAGGCGTTCCGTGATCTCATGACGGTCCAGTCCGAGCACTTCGAGCGCGAGGCCGGGTGACGGCAACCGTCATCGTCACCGGAATCGATCACGATGCCGCAGAAGGTCTTCGAGCCGAAATCGCCTGTGGGTGCCGCGCATTTCGATCGGTAGATCGCCCGCATCGGCCAACCGTCTGACATAGGTGTCCGAAACACCGAGCACCTCGGCAGCGTGCGAGGTGGTCAGCAACTCGTCCACGGTACCGACGGCCACCGCCCGGCCGGTCGCGAGCTGGGTGAGAAGTTCCAACACCGCGCTGCGTGTCGCGTCGTCGAGTCGGACCTCCGAACCGCCGATTCTGATGTCGACGTCTGACCCGGTGCGCTCGTGAACGACCGCCGCCAGCGAGGTGGCCGATCGCGAGTCGAGGGCAGGCATGACGAATCGGAAGTCCATTCGTCCAGGATAGGAGCGAGCGAACGCGGCGGTACGCATAGGCTCGAAGCACCCAGCATGTGAGGAGCGTTCAGTGCCGCAGTTGTTGCACCTCGATTCGTCCGCCGACCCGGTCCGCTCGACCAGCCGGCGGGTCACGGCCCGCTTCTCTGACGCCTGGCATGGGATCGGCACGGACCACTCGGTGATCCATCGAGACCTGCACACGAGTCCGCTGCCGCATCTGCCCACCTCCGCGCTGCATTGGGCACCTCATCTGCGAACCGCAGACGAAACCGTCGAGCCATCTGCCGAGGCGCTGCAGGTCGAACTGATCGAGGAACTGATCTCTGCGGACGCGGTGCTGATCGGTGCGCCGATGTACAACTGGTCGATCCCATCGACCCTGAAGGCATGGATCGACTACATACACGTTCCGGGCCTCACCGTGCCGTTCGACAGTGACACCGCACCCCTCGTCGGCAAGCCCGTCGTCGTGGTGACCAGTCGGGGAAACGACTACACCCCCGGTACGGACAACGCGTCCGCCGATCACACCACTGCACAACTGCGTCAGGTGCTCGGAGTTGCGCTGGGAATGGAGGTTCACTTCGTTCCGGTCGACTTGACGCTCGCCGAGCGGGTGCCGGCACTCGCTCCGCAGATTCCCAAGGCGCAAGCCAATCTCGAGGCGGCGTTCTCCGCCGTCGACGATCTCGCGCTGCGATTGGGTGGGACAACTGCCAGGTGAGGGCCCAGTAGCCTGGCGAAGTCCGCTCGAACGGCCAGGCAACGACACCACCCGAGGTCGGCGTCGTGATGTCGGTCAGAGCGTCGACGCGCTGAGCAGAACGTCCATCAGCTGCTTCTCGACCGCTGCGAACTGCGGCGTCGTGACGATCTCGAGCCCGCGTGGGCGGGGTAGCGTCACCTCGACCTGGCGTCGAACGTGGGCGGGTCTGGGGGAGAGGACGATCACGCGATCGGAGAGGTAGACCGCTTCACGGATGTCGTGCGTGATCATCAGTACCGTCCATCGAAACTCCGACCAGACCTGCTGCAACCAGGCCTGCATGTCGCTTCGCGTCAACGAGTCAAGCGCCCCGAAGGGCTCATCGAGCAGCAGTACCGATCGACCCTGAACCACCGTGCGCAACAGCGCCGCTCGCTGGCGCATACCGCCGGAGAGCTCGAACGGCCTGGCCGACTCGTACCCGTCCAGGCCGAAGACCGGGAAAAGCTCGCGTGCCCGCGCACGCGCCTCCTTCTTGGCGACGCCCTGCACTTCGAGACCGAGGGTGGTGTTGTCCAACACCGAACGCCACGGAAACAGCAGATCCTTCTGCGGCATGTAGGCGCACGGCGGTACGCGAACCGTGCCGGAATCGGGTCGGTCGAGCCCGGCGAGCATGTTGAACACAGTGCTCTTGCCCGAGCCACTGGGACCGATGATCGATACGAACTCACCAGGCTGCACCCCGAACGAAATGCCGTCGAGCACAGGCTTTTCGCCGAACGACTTGGTGAGATCGCGAACATCGATGAAGGTGTCGGGTTCAGACATGAAGACCCACCGAACCGTGGCGCGCCCAAGGTGCGACGAACCGCTCCACCACAAAGGTGGAGACGAACAGGACCACACTGATCACGGCCGTCACGGCAACCGCGGCGAGAACCAGATCGGTACGAAACGAGTTCTTCTGTTGACTCATGTAGATGCCGAGCCCTGCACTGGCTCCGGCATATTCGGCAAAGATCGCGCCGACCACGGCGTAGGTGATTCCGATGCGAAGAGAGGTGAAGAATCGCGGAAGCGCCGACGGAAGCCGCACGTATCGAAACTGTTGCCAGCGCGAGGCTCCCATGCTGGCCAGCAGCGATCGCGCGTCCCGATCGGCCGCCGCGAAACCCTCGATGAGCCCGATGGCCATCGGGAAGAACGTGGCCAGTGCGATCACCAGGATCTTCGGAAGCAGCCCGAAGCCGAACCAGATGATCAACAGCGGCGCGATCGCGATGATCGGGAGCGTCTGCGATACGACGAAGAGGGGAACGAACGCGCGCCGCAGCCACGGCGAGAAATCCACCGCGATGGCCAGCAACCACGCCAGGGCCAGGGATACCGCGAAGCCGACGAGGGTCACCTGCAGGGTCGCCGCCGCGTTCTCGGCAATCGCGTCGCGCTGCGCCCAACCCTGGACCACCACGCGGCCGGGGGACGGCAACACCTGCGGTCGGATGCCGCTGATCTCGACATAGATCTGCCAGGCGGCGATGAGTAGGACGACGACGGTCAGCGCGGGCCACGCCCACCGCAGCGAGGCTCGGATACCGCTGAACGAGTAGGAACCCCGGTCAGCGGCTACCGACTCACCGATCGCCGAGGTAGTCATTGGTGAAGTAGGTCGACCAGTCCGGCTCCGCAGTCAGAGGTGCGCCGTTCTGATCGGCCAGCACACCGCTGTCGTAGAGGAATTTCGAGTACGCGGCCCACTTGTCGAGGCTCTGTCGTCCTACCTCGCCGTTGGAGTCCTTCATGTACTTCGCGGCGAGCATCTCCTGGCTCTCGAAGACGAGCGATTCGTCGGTGAAGGTTCCCGGGTTGGCGTCGATCAGATCCTGTGCTGCCTTGTCCGGATCGTCGGCAGCGAGCTGGTAGCCGCGCTGCAGTGCCTGCACGAACTTTCTCGCCTCGTCCGGGTGGGCGTCGAGCCACGGTTCGTTGCCGCTGATCGTGATGGCGTAGGCGTCGGGAAATCCGTAGTCGGTGTAGTCGAAGTACTTCATCGGAGTTCCGCTGTGCTCGGCCTCGATGCCTTCCCACGCGAAGTAGGAGACGGTGAAGTCCGCGGTACCGGAGTAGACCGCCTCGTACGCCGAAGTACCCAGTACCACGGTCTCGTATTCGCCTGTGCCGCCGTCGTTCTTGATGACCTGTTGCAGGCCGGCCTGCTCGCCGGACTCACCGAAGCCGGCATAGACCTTGCCGTCGAGTGCTTTCGGGCTCGGGATGTCGTCTCTGTCTGCACGAACTCCGATACCGGTCGCCCAGTGTTGGAGCGGCGCGAGGACCGAGACGGTCTGCGCGCCTGCGGAGGTGGCGAAGACGCCCGAACTCTGTGTGCTGATTCCGAACTCGGCGTTTCCGGCATCGACGAGAGTATCTGCCGCGGTGTTGTTGTACGGGAGGATCTCCACGTCCAGGCCTGCGTCTGCGAAATAACCCTCCTGCAGGGCTACGTACAGGCCGGTGTGGTTGGTGTTCGGCGTCCAGTCGAGGGCGAACCGAATGGTGTTCGAGTCCGTCGAGTCCGAGCAGCCCGCAAGTCCGGTCGTGGCAACGACGGCCGCCGCCAATGCGGCGAGAATCCGAGTGGCTCTCATGCGTACACCGCACTCTCGGCCAGGGGCCATGGGGTGGGATGTAACGCGCTGTCCCAGAACATCAATTCGTATCTCGATGCCACGAAGAAGGCGTCGATCATCTGTTCGCGCTGCGTCGGCGTCGCGGCCGCTGCGGCGTCATCGACGAATGTTCTGGCGGCGTCGACGATGGCATGAAATTCCGGCGCGTCGTACGCGGCCACCCACTGCGCGTACGGATGCTCGGGATCTCGATCGAGAACCGCCTTCGCTGCCCTGGCGAGTGAGCGGCCGACGTCGGCGTAGATCCAGAAGCACGGCAGAACAGCTGCTGCCGCAACAGGATACGGTTCGGTCGCCGCCGTCGCGGTCAGGTAGGACGTGTAGCCCAGGCATGCAGGTGAAGGCTCGGGCGTCCGGGTCGACGGGGGCAGCGCTCCACCGGTCAGCATCGCTTCGTGCGATGCGGCTTCGTCCATCGCACTCGCGGCGGCGCTCGCCCAGAACGCGCCGACGACCGGGTTCGGTGCATGCGCTGCCAGCAGTGACAGCGATTTGACGTATCCGCCCAGATAGAGCGAGTCCTGTTCGAGATACCGACGGAACGCGTCGAGCGGAAGCGTCCCCGCCCCGAGGAGCCGAAGAAATTCGAGGTCGTCGATCGCACGTCGAATGTTCTCGGACGCATCCCACAGTCGATCGGTGAAGCGGACCGGGTCCGCAGATACAACAGGCGTCATCGCCTTGACATCCCTTCGTCAGCATTACCTGCATCAGGTTCGGCGGGTTTGATCTCAGCATCCGCATCGGCGGACACACCCCGTGTCAGAACGACAGTGACAGTAACACCGGTCACTCGATGGCGCTGCTGTTGCCCCTGTATCTGCGGTCCGGCATCACCCCAGCATGTCTTCGAGCTCCATACCCTTGGTCTCCCGGATCTTGGCCTTGACGAAGAAGAACGAGAGCGCGGCGAACAATGCGAATCCTGCGTAGATCACCCACAGGCCCACAGACGACGTCAGCGGCGGGAAGGCAAGCGTGACAGCGAAGTTGGCCATCCAGTTGGCTGCGGTACCGATGCCGAGCGCCATGGCGCGCATGCGGTTGGGGAACATCTCACCGAGCATGACCCACATGATCGGACCCCAGGTCGAGGCGAAGAAGATGACGAACAGATTGGCCCCGACCAAGGCGATCGCACCCCACGGAGCGGGCAAGGTGACGTCGTCGCCGCTGCCGGTTGCTTGCGAGAACGCCACCGACGCCATCACCAGTCCGGCGAACATGCCGATCGAGCCACCCATCAGCAGCTTGCGCCTACCGATACGGTCGACGAACAGGATCGCCACGAATGTCATGACCACGTTGATCACCGCGGTGATGACGGAGGTTGTGAACGACTGATCCTCGGTGAATCCGACAGAACGCCACAGCGTCGTCGAGTAGTAGAAGATCGCGTTGATGCCGACCAGCTGCTGCAGCACAGCCATGGTGATGCCCACCCAGACGATGGGTTGCAGGCCGAACTTCGGACCGCGAATGTCGGCGAACGACGAACGCGACTCCTTGCGCAGCGTCAGCCTGATCTCGTGGATGCGCTCGTCCGGGTGCAGTTCCCCGGTGATCTCGGCGAGGACTCGGGCTGCTTCCTCGTCGAGATGCTGACCGACGAGGTAGCGCGGAGACTCCGGGATGAGGGTGGCAAGCAACCCGTACACGAGAGCGGGAACCACGCCGACCAGGAACATCCAGCGCCATGCCTCGATGCCGAACCACAGGTCGTTGGACGCGCCGTCGGCTGCGCCTGCGAGAGGAGCGTCGGACAGTAGAGCGGCGAAAATGCCGATGGTGATGGCCAATTGCTGGAGCGAGGCCAAGGATCCGCGCCATTTGGCCGGAGCGATCTCGGCGATGTAGGCCGGGGCGATCACCGAGGCGATGCCGATTCCGAGGCCACCGAGTACGCGCCAGAGCATGAGGTCGGGGACGCTGAAGGCCAATCCCGAACCGATCGAGGAAATGACGAACAGGGCCGAGCCCAGCAGCATGACTTTCTTGCGTCCCCAACGGTCTGCGAGGCTGCCGGCAAACCAGGCACCCACTGCGCACCCGATGAGCGCGATCGCGACCACGAAGCCTGTGGTGAACGAACCGAGGAGGAAGTGATCTTCGATCGAGTCGACAGCGCCGTTGATGACCGAGCTGTCGAAGCCGAACAGGAATCCGCCCACAGCAGCGGCGATGCTGACGCCGATGACCTTCGCTGTGTGGCGGTCCGAGGTCTGATTCATGAGTGATGCACCTTCCGGCCGCGCGCACAGGCGTCGGCCGCTGGGGAGACCGTACGGCAGGGATTGTCGTACCGTCCCCGGACATTACGCCTGGTTGTTTGCCGCGCGAACGAGACCGTCAACGAAGGTCGAAATCGTCGTCCGAGACGGTGAAACCGTGGCCGACCTGATCGGTGCACGTGACCCCGGTCTGCTCGTCGACGCTGCACTGGAGGCCGTTGGTGGAGCCACTTCCGGGGATTGTGAGCACTTCGCCGTACGGCAAGGCCGCCGCAGTGCCGTCGAAACGGTGGAACTTGGGATCACCCAAGCTCTCGAACTTCGCCGCAGACCCGGCAATCAGCTGCACAGCGTTGGGTTTCACCGCCGTTCCCGACGCCCCGCTGCCGGGAACCTCGGGTGCCGAATCAGGCAGTGACCCGTGGCATCCGGCGATCGAGGACTCGAGCACGGCGATACCGCACTCGAATTTCCCGCTCGGGCTCGTGAAGTAGTACCAGCCGGGTGCTTTACCGGCGTAATCCTGCGGTTCTGCCTGGGCTGCAGCAGGACTCGTCGGTGCCGCCGTGGTGGACGTCGGCGTGGTCGTCGTTGGGGTGGACGGTGATGCCGGCGCGGCGGAGGTGACGGAGGGAGCCGTGGTGATCGGGGTGGGGCGGTCGGTGATCACGGTCGCCATCGGACCGTTGCCTTCCCCGCTCGAGCCGCAGCCTCCGAGCAGGCACGCCCCGACGATTGCCACTGCGGCACATCCGATTGTCTTCATCGTCGGTTCCTTCGCTCGCGGGCGTCGACGCTGTGCGTATCGTCGCCGAGGGGATGGTTGATGTTGGTACGTTGGGCAACGACCGAAGGGGAGGTTCCATGGACACCGCGTCTGACTCCGCTGCGTCCGATTCCACCGTGCTCGTGAGCACGCCCTACGGCGACGTTCTCGGCTATCCGGTCGCTGCCGATGCGTCGCCGATCGTGGCCTGGAGGGGTATTCCCTACGCGACGCCTCCGGTGGGCAAGCTCCGGTTCCGTGCGCCGCGTCCGTTGCAACCCTGGTCGGGGGTGCTCGACGGCCTCGAGTTCGGTGCGATGGCTCCGCAGGGTCGCGACAGTCCGGTGCCGATCGATCCGTCGCTGTCGATTTCCGAGGACTGTCTCACGCTCAACATCTGGGCTCCCCGTCCCGGCGCGGAACTGCGGCCGGTGCTGGTCTGGATCCACGGCGGTGCGTACTCGCTCGGATCGTCCGCCCAGCGGGTCTACGACGGGAGGAACCT
>NZ_LVCU01000141.1:0-6836 GCF_001647185.1 Rhodococcus sp. EPR-147 | reverse complement strand
CACACGTTCGAGACCAATTTGGGGCTGCGAGATCAGATTGCCGCACTGCAGTGGGTCCGCGAGTGCATCTCTGCGTTCGGCGGCGATCCCGATCAGGTGACGGTGTTCGGTGAATCCTCCGGGGGAGCGTCGGTCACCACGTTGATGACTTCTCCCAAGGCCGAGGGGCTGTTCCAGCGCGCGATCGTGCAGAGCGCGCCTGCGACCTCGGTGTACGGCCCCGACCGCGGAGCCGCGGTGGCGTCGAGATTCCTCGAGTTGGTGGGCGTCGACCGGGAAGACATCGGCGAATTGTTCGACATGCATTTCACCCGGCTGGTCACCGCCGGCGACACGCTCTGTTACGAGATCCCGACGACAGTTCCTGGGACACTTGGTCTTTCGCCGGTCGTCGACGGCGATATCGTTCCGCGTTATCCCGTGGCTGCCTTTCAGAAGGGGCTCTCGCACAAGATCCCGTTGATCATCGGCACCAACCACGACGAGCCCTCGATCTTCCGATTCATGAAGTCTCCGTTGATGCCGATCACCTCGGACACCGTCTCCGAGATGTTCCGCGCCATCGCGCACGACCACGCGGATCTGCCGGCCTATCGTGTCGCCGAAATCATGGCAGCGTATCCGGACCGAGACAAACCCGCTGGAGCACAAGCCATTTCGCGGGACGCAGGATTTCTCATGCCCAGTCTGTGGATCGCCGACGCGCACAGCAGGCATTCGCCGACATGGATGTACCGATTCGATCATGCGACGCCGATGCTCAAGGCCGCACGGGTGGGAGCGGGACATGCGACCGAGCTGCCGTACGTCTTCGGCAATTTCGGAACTCTCAACCGAGACCCCACCTTCTGGCTCGGTGGCCGAAAGCCCGCAATGGCGGTGTCCGCGCGGATGCAGAGACGCTGGCTCGCTTTCGCGCGGTACGGTGTTCCCGCCGCGCTGGATGCGTCCAAGCATTGGGCTCCGTACACCGAGAAGACGCGCTGGACGCTGGTGATCGATGCATCCGACACTCTCGTCGACGACCCAGACGGCGACATGCGCGCGGCGTGGGGCGACCGCGTTCTCGGGTTCAGCTGACACGTCATCCATGCAACGGAGTCGTTCCGCAGGCTCCACTCCTGCGCGTTCTGTCGCACGGACGTGGCTGACATGAATCGAACGTAACAGCAAGAACAGTGGTCGCTCGAGTCACACCGGTAACAATTGGATGTCAGCGCGCGGGAGTGGAGCCTGCGGAATGACCTGATCAGGCGGGTCTGTCGGTGGGGGCGGTTATGTTCGTTGTGTGTTGATGTCGAGGATCGTCGAAACGTCCCGTGCAGTGTCGGCGACGCGTTCGCGCAAGATCAAGATCGGGCAGATCGCTGCCCTGCTCGCCGAGGCCGAGACCGACGACATCGAGCCCGCTGTGTCGTGGCTGTCGGGAGAATTGCCGCAGGGGCGGATAGGAGTCGGCTGGCGCACCCTGGCCGATCTCGACGTGGCGGCCGCTGCCGACTCGACGCTGACGGTTGCCGAGGTGGACGAGGCGATATCTTCGGTCGCGGCGACGTCGGGAGCCGGTTCTGCTGCGCGGCGGGTAGCGATACTGACCGACCTGTTCTCCCGCAGCACAGCCGAGGAGCGTCGGTTTCTGATCCGGCTCGTCACCGGCGAGCTGCGTCAGGGCGCGCTCGAAGGAATCATGGTCGACGCTGTTGCCGCGGCCACGAACCTGCCGCAGGCACCGGTGCGTCGCGCATTCATGCTCTCGGGTCGTTTGACTGCGACGGCCATTGCCGCCATCAGCGGTGGCGTCGACGCGTTGGATGCATTCCGGCTCGAGGTCGGTCGCCCGGTCCGGCCGATGCTTGCCTCTCCCGCAGAGTCTCTACACGCTGCCTGGGAACAGTTGTCCGGCGACCTCACCGTGGAATACAAGCTCGACGGTGCGCGAATTCAGGTGCACCGCTCCGGAACCGACGTGAGCATCTACACGCGAACCCTGCGCGACATCACTGCAAGTGTGCCCGAGCTGGTGGAACTGGTTCTCGAGCTGCCGTGCGATTCGGTGGTCCTGGACGGGGAGACCCTCGCGCTCGAAGACAGCGGACGGCCGAGACCGTTCCAGGAAACGATGAGTCGGTTCGGTGCCGAGAGTGCACACGAGCTGCTGCTGCAGCCCTACTTCTTCGACTGCCTGCACCTCGACGGCGTGGACCTGCTCGATGCCCCGCTGGAGCAGCGCCTGGCCGCACTGGACCGGGTAGCGCCAGGGCACCGAATTCCCAGTGCCGTTCGGCCCGATGCGGACGCAGCAGCGGCCCACTTCGACGCTGCACTCGACGCCGGGCACGAAGGGGTCATGCTCAAAGCGCTCGGTGCGCCGTACGCCGCGGGCCGCCGCGGAAAGAGCTGGCAGAAGGTCAAACCCGAACACACGCTCGACCTCGTCGTCCTCGGAGCCGAGTGGGGATACGGGCGCCGCACCGGCTACCTGTCCAATCTGCATCTCGGAGCTCGCGATCCCGACGGCGGTGAGCCG
The DNA here is from genome assembly GCF_001647185.1 of Rhodococcus sp. EPR-147. Taxonomy (NCBI): domain Bacteria; kingdom Bacillati; phylum Actinomycetota; class Actinomycetes; order Mycobacteriales; family Nocardiaceae; genus Rhodococcus; species Rhodococcus sp. EPR-147. The sequence goes on along the minus strand of NZ_LVCU01000141.1, from coordinate 4,309 downwards.
ATCATGGTCGGTAAGACCTTCAAGGGCCTGACCGACGTTCTGTTGCAGTGGCAGACCGAGGAATTCCCGAAACACGAGCGCGAACGCGACGAGCACACGGTGTACCTGCGTCCCGAACTGATCGTCGAGATCGAACTCGACGGTGTGCAGGTCAGCCCGCGCTACCCGGGCGGCGTGGCCCTGCGATTCGCGCGAGTACTGCGGTATCGCCCCGACAAGGACCTCGCCACCGCGGACTCCATCGACGCCGTGCGCGCACTCCTTCCACACTCGTGAAAACAGTCCCGACGATTAATACATACGAAACCGGCCGAACGACCCCGTAACACGGCGCAAAATATTCTCGAGGGTGCAAGCCAGCGAGAGATGGAGTGCCAATGATGTCCACAGTTCGAGCTGCTCTGGTCCAAAGCAAGTGGACCGGTGACAAAGAATCGATGATCGCGGCACACGAGGGGTTTGCTCGGTCCGCCGCCGAGCAGGGCGCGAAAGTCGTCTGCTTCCAAGAACTTTTCTACGGTCCGTACTTCTGCCAATTGCAGGACGCGAAATTCTACGAATATGCCGAATCGGTACCTGGGCCTACCGTCGACCGTTTCGCCGCGTTGGCCAAAGAACTCGGTATCGTGATGATTCTGCCCGTGTACGAGCAGGAACAGCCCGGACTTCTGTACAACACCGCTGCCGTGGTGGACGCCGACGGAACCTATCTCGGCAAGTATCGAAAACACCACATCCCCCACGTGAACGGATTCTGGGAGAAGTTCTACTTTCGCCCCGGCAATCTGGGGTGGCCGGTGTTCGACACCGCGGTCGGGCGTATCGGTGTCTACATCTGCTACGACAGGCATTTTCCGGAAGGTTGGCGGGCGCTCGGTCTTGCCGGTGCCGAAATCGTCTTCAATCCGTCGGCCACCTCGCGTGGATTGTCGAACTATCTGTGGAAGCTCGAACAGCCCGCGTCGGCCGTCGCCAACGAGTACTACGTGGGCGCGATCAATCGAGTCGGAATCGAATCCGAATACGGTGACGACGACTTCTACGGGACCAGCTATTTCGTGGACCCCGAAGGCAAATTCGTCGGCGAAGTGGCGTCGGATACGGAACCCGAAATAATCGTGCGTGACCTCGACATGGACCTGCTCAAGGTGGTACGCGACCGGTGGGCCTTCTATCGTGACCGCAGGCCCGACGCATACGGACCGCTGGTGCAACCCTGATGGCCACCACCTTCGTGCACGGCGGAACCGTGGTATCCACCACCGGCGCACAGGCATTGGATGTGCTCATCGACGGTGAGAGCATCGTGGCCGTGCTGGCACCAGGATCGGTCTCCCTGGCCGCCGACCTGAAGACCTCGGCGGACGTCGTCGTCGACGCGACCGGCAAATACGTCATTCCCGGTGGGGTCGACGGACACACGCACATGGAGATGCCGTTCGGCGGTACGTTCGCCTCCGACACCTTCGAAACCGGAACGCGCGCAGCCGCTTGGGGCGGCACGACGACGATCGTGGACTTCGCGATTCAGACACCCGGTCAGCGCGTCCAGGACACTTTCGCGCAATGGCACGACAAGGCCGCGGGGCAATGCGCCGTCGATTACGGCTTCCATCAGATCATCGGCGATGTCACCGACGATTCGCTGAAAGCCATGAGCGAGTTGGTATCCGAGGGCGTCACCAGCTTCAAACTCTTCATGGCCTATCCGGGTGTGTTCTACTCCGACGACGGCAAGATCCTGCGCGCCATGCAGTCCGCCGCCGAAACGGGTGCACTGCTGATGATGCACGCGGAGAACGGCATCGCGATCGATGTACTCGTTGCTCAATCGATCGCGCGTGGAGACACGGCCCCGTACTTCCACGGCACGTCACGGCCGTGGCAGCTCGAGGAGGAGGCGACGCATCGAGCGATCATGCTCGCTCACGTCACCGGCGCACCGCTCTACGTCGTACACGTCTCGGCCAAGCAGGCCCTGGAACAGATTGCGCAGGCCCGTGGCAACGGGCAGAACGTGTTTGCCGAGACGTGTCCTCAGTACCTCTATCTGTCTCTCGAAGAACAACTTGGTGCACCGGGCTTCGAGGGTGCCAAGTGGGTCTGCTCGACGCCACTGCGGTCGCGAGCCGAGGGGCATCAGGACGAGTTGTGGCGGTACCTCCGCACCGGTGACGTATCGACCGTCAGTACCGATCACTGCCCGTTCTGTATGAAGGACCAGAAGGAGATGGGTATCGGCGATTTCTCCAAGATTCCCAACGGGATCGGTTCGGTGGAACACCGCATCGATCTGATGTTCCAGGGCGTCAAGAGCGGCAAGATCACGCTGGAGAAATGGGTCGACGTCTGCTGCACCACTCCGGCCAGGATGTTCGGGATGTATCCGAGGAAAGGCGTCATCACCCCGGGTGCCGACGCTGACATCGTGATCTACGACCCGAACGGACACACCAGCATCGGCGTCGACAAGACCCACCACATGAACATGGACTACTCGGCGTACGAAGGTTTCGAGATCGACGGTCACGTCGATACCGTGATCTCGCGAGGCCGGATCATCGTCGACGCTGGATCCTATTCCGGCACTGCGGGACACGGCCGATTCGTCCGACGCGACCTGTCTCAGAATCTGATCTGAGCCATGGACATCGGGGTAGTGCTCCAGTGCAATCCGCCGGCGTCCCGTGTGGTCGACCTGGCCAGACAGGCCGAGACACATGGTTTCTCGCACGTGTGGACATTCGATTCGCACCTGCTGTGGCAGGAACCGTACGTCATCTACAGCCAAATTCTGGCCGCGACGAGACGGGTGACCGTCGGCCCGATGGTCACCAATCCCGCCACCCGTGACTGGACGGTGACGGCATCGACGTTCGCGACGCTCAACGACATGTTCGGCAATCGGACCGTCTGCGGCATCGGCCGCGGTGATTCGGCGGTCCGTGCCCTCGGCGGCAAGCCGACAACCCTTGCAACGCTGCGGGAATCGATAGAGGTGATCCGAAGCCTGGCCAACGGTCGGAGCGCCCGGGTCGGTGAGACGACGGTGCAGTTCCCGTGGGCGGAGCGGTCCCGGCTCGAGGTATGGGTTGCGGCGTACGGGCCCAAAGCCCTCGAGCTCACCGGACAGGTGGCGGACGGGTTCATTCTGCAGCTGGCCGATCCCGATATCGCGGCCTGGACGATCGGTCGGGTCCGCGCTGCGGCCGAGCAAGCGGGTCGCGACCCGGACTCGATCTCGATCTGCGTTGCAGCTCCCGCCTACGTCACCGACGGTACCGACGCAGGGCTCGAACACGCCCGAGATCAGTGTCGTTGGTTCGGCGGGATGGTCGGCAACCACGTCGCCGATATCGTCTCGCGATACGGCGGCGATGGCGGTGGTGTTCCGCAGGCTCTCACCGACTACATCGCAGCGCGCACAGGGTACGACTACAACGAGCACGGTCGAGCAGGAAACTCGCACGCAGAATTCGTTCCGAACGAAGTGATCGACAGGTTCTGCCTACTGGGCACTCCGGCCGATCACATCGCCAAGCTGAAAGAGCTGGAAACACTCGGCGTCGACCAGTTCTCGGTGTACCTGCAGCACGACGCCAAGGCCGCGACACTCGAGGCATACGGAGAGAGCATCATTCCGCAGATCCGCCCGAGCGTGACGGCAACGTCGTGACGAGTCTGCTCGATCGGGCTGCGGTGGTGGCACCCACTCCCGCCGGTGCGAATCGAGGAGTGCGGCGTCCGGTGATGGCAGTGGTGGCTGTCGGCTCGTTGCTGGCGGTCTGGGAGCTGGTGAAAGTGCTCGTCCCCGAGAACGGGGTGAGTGTCGCCGGAGTGCGGGTGCTGCCGCGCACCGACGACGGTGCACTACCGCACGTGTGGTCGGTGTTGGCGGCGCTGACCGAGCCCGAGGTGAACGTCGCCGGTGCTCGCAGTGTCGGTGCCGCGATCGTGTCCAGTGGCCTGTTCACGTTCGGGCTCGCCGTACTCGGGTTCGCGCTGGGGACGGTGGTCGGGCTGTTGCTCGCCGTGACGATGCAACGGTTCGTGTGGGTCGAGCGGTCCGTGTTGCCGTATGTGATCGTCTCGCAGACGGTTCCGCTGATCGCGTTGGCACCGCTCGTCGCGGGCTGGGGCGGGAAGATCGCCATCGGCGGTTACGCCTGGCAGCCGTGGATGAGCATCACCGTCATCGCGTCGTATCTCGCATTCTTCCCGGTGGCGGTGGGAATGCTGCGCGGCCTGCGTGCACCCGATCGGGCAGCACTCGATCTGATGCACAGTTACGCGGCCGGATGGTGGAGCA
>NZ_LVCU01000140.1:0-1231 GCF_001647185.1 Rhodococcus sp. EPR-147 | reverse complement strand
GTCGCCGAAATCTCCACCGGAACGACCGGCGGTATCGGTAGGCAGATCATCGTGTTCTCGCAGCAGGCAACTGGAGATGCGTCCCGCCTGTACGCCGCTGTTCTCGGCGCAGCGGTGCTCGGGTTGGTGGTGACCGCACTGGTATCGCTGCTCGATGTCGCGCTCGGCCGTTATGCGGGCCGCTCGCCCGGTCGAAAGGATCGGTCATGACCGAGCATGCGGTACTCGTCGAGGGCGTGGGGAAGACGTTCGACGGGGGAGTGACTGCGCTGGAGGATGTATCGCTCGCGATCGCCCCCGGTGAATTCGTCTCGCTGATCGGGCCTTCGGGGTGCGGTAAGTCGACGTTGCTCCGCATCGTGGCCGATCTCGAGCAACCGACGTCCGGTTCGGTATCGGTGTTCGGCCTGTCCGCTCGCCGAGCCCGCGTCGAACAGAAGTACGGCATCGCCTTTCAACAGGCAGGGCTGCTCGATTGGCGCACAGTGCAATCGAATGTCGCATTGCCGCTGGAACTGCACAAGGTTCCCAAACGTCAGCGAGCAGAACGGGTTCGCGAGTTGCTGGACCTCGTCGGACTCACCGATTTCGCAGAGAAATTTCCCAGCCAGCTGTCCGGTGGGATGCAGCAACGAGTGGCGATCGCACGGGCGCTGGCTCGAACGCCGGGACTGTTGTTGATGGACGAACCGTTCGGGGCACTGGACGAGATTACCCGCGAGAAGATGCAGAACGACCTACTCCGCATCGCCGAGGAGTCCAGCGCAGCAGTGGTGTTCGTGACCCATTCGATTCCGGAAGCGGTGTACCTGTCCGATCGGGTGGTTGTCATGTCCCCTCGGCCGGGACGGATCGTCGACACACTCACGATCGACAGTTTCGATGCGAACGGGGATCCACGAGAATCGGCGGAGTTCTTCGCGTCCATCACCGCGGTTCGTGACGCATTGCACGGCCGTGCGGTGCGCAGTGCGGATCTGCGATGAAGCTCTGGCTGCCACCGGTGGTGTTCGGTGCTACGGCACTCGCCCTGTGGCAGTTGCTCACGGTCGTCGCGGGGGTTCCGTCGTTCCTGCTGCCGTCGCCGAGCGCCATCGCCGAGCAATTCGTGCGCAACCTCGGCAACATCGGATCGGCAAGTCTGGCAACGGGAACCAACGCTCTCGTGGGGATGATCGCAGGTTCGGTCCTGGGTCTCCTCGCAGCAATGGCCGCGGTTCGCCTGCGGATC
>NZ_LVCU01000139.1:0-3327 GCF_001647185.1 Rhodococcus sp. EPR-147 | reverse complement strand
GCCGTGGGCGGTTGGCAGTTCACCCGAATCGTTCGCCTCCCGTCCGCCGTTCCGCACATCTTCACCGGGTTGCGGGTTGCCGCTCCCAATGCGGTCATTGCTGCCATCATCTGCGAGTACTTCGGTGGACTGCAGAACGGTTTGGGGTCGCGGATCACCTCCGCCGCGGCGAACACGGCCTACCCCCGGGCGTGGGCCTACGTGATGGGTGCCATCGCAGTCGGTTTGCTCTTCTTCGTGGTTGTTCTGTTGCTCGAGAAACTCGTGTCCCGGCGTCGTCCCCAGGAAAGATGGATATGAACATCACTCGAACCCCCCGACCCCTTCTCGCCGTCGTCATGGCTCTGGCGGTGGGCGCCTCGGCCTGCAGCACCACCACGACCGACACCGACACCGCGGCCGACGGGAACACCACGATCAAGCTGCAACTGCAGTGGTTCAAACAGGGCCAGTTCGCGGGCTACCTCGCCGCCGTCGATCAGGGTTTCTATGCGGAACAGGGGCTGGACGTCGAAATCCTCGACGGTGGAACGGATATCGTTCCGCAAACCGTGCTCGCACAGGGGCAGGCCGATTACGCCGTCGCGTGGGTACCCAAGGCGCTCGCATCCCGTGAGGCCGGAGCCGGCATCACCGACGTGGCCCAGATCTATCAGAAGTCGGGCACATTGCAGGTCTCGTTCAAGGATCAGAACATCGCCACACCGGCCGATCTCCAGGGCAAGACCGTCGGAAACTGGGGATACGGCAACGAATTCGAGCTGTTCGCCGGTATGACCAATGCCGGGGTCAGTCCCTCCGACGTGACATTGGTGCAGCAGCAGTTCGACATGAACGGCCTTCTGTCCGGAGATATCGCCGCAGCCCAGGCGATGTCCTACAACGAGTACGCCCAGTTGCTCGAGACCGTGAACCCCGCAACCGGTGCGCTCTACACGAGGGACGATTTCACGTCGCTGAACTGGAACGACGACGGCGTCGCGATGCTGCAGGACGCGATCTGGGCCAATACCGACAAGCTCTCCGACGAGGCGTACCGGGAGCAGACCGTCAAATTCTTGGCGGCATCGTTGAAGGGCTGGATATTCTGCCGCGACAACGTCGAGACGTGCCGCGACATCACCGTCGCTGCGGGCTCGACACTCGGCGCGAGTCATCAGCTGTGGCAGGTCAACGAAGTCAACAAACTGATCTGGCCGTCCGCGGACGGGATCGGAATGATCGACGAGGCGGCCTGGCGGCAGACGGTCGACATCGCGAAGTCCACCCGGAATGCCGAGGGCTCGACGGTGCTGACGGCCGACCCCGACGCCGAGGCGTACACCAACGAGTACGTCACCGAGGCTTTGGATTTGTTGAAGGCCGACGGTGTGGATGTGACCGGAGAGTCGTACGCTCCGATGGAGGTCACACTGGAGGAAGGCGGCAAGTAGATGGATCACGTGTTCTACTCCTGGTCGGCGCAGGCCGAACTGAATCCGATCACCGTCGAGGGTGCGGAGGGATCGTGGTTCTGGGACGACAAGGGCAAGCGATACCTGGACTTCTCGTCACAGTTGGTCAACGTCAACCTCGGGCATCAGCACCCTGACGTCGTTGCCGCCATCGTCGAACAGGCCCAGGTTCTGACGACCATTTCTCCGACCGTGGCCAACAACAAACGCAGTGAACTCGCGGCGTTGATCGCCGAACGTGCGCCGGGTGATCTCGATCGAGTGTTCTTCACGACCGGTGGCGCAGAAGCCGTCGAGCACGCGGTGCGGCTGGCCCGACAGCACACCGGGCGCACGAAGATGCTTGCCGCGTACCGCTCGTACCACGGTGGAACCGGAGTTGCGATCGGTCTCACCGGTGAGCCGAGGCGTTGGGGCACCGAACCCACCAACGTCGACGTCGTCCGGTTCTTCGGGCCGTATCCCTACCGGTCACCCTGGGGGACAACGACTCCCGAGGACGAAACGGCCGCAGCACTGGCACACCTCGAACAGGTCATCGTGCTCGAGGGTGCGCAGAACATCGCCGGACTGATCCTCGAATCGGTCATCGGCACCAACGGTGTGCTGATCCCGCCGCCCGGATATCTGGCCGGCGTTCGGGCGCTGTGCGACAAGTACGGAATCGTCTACATCGCCGACGAAGTGATGGTCGGGTTCGGGCGAATCGGCGAATGGTTCGCATGCCAGGCCTGGGATGTGACACCGGATCTGATCACGTTCGCCAAGGGCGTCAACTCCGGGTACGTGCCTCTGGGCGGGGTGGTCATCTCGGAGAAGATCGCCTCGCAGTTCGATCACAAGCCCTATCCCGGCGGGTTGACCTACTCCGGTCACGTGCTCGGCTGCGCCGCCGGCGTGGCATCCATCGGAGTGTTCGAGCGCGACAAGATTCTTCCGCACGTGCGTCATGTGGGGGAGGATGTACTCGGGGCGGGCCTGTCGAAGCTGGCCGAATCTCATCCGAGCGTGGGCGAGGTGCGCGGCAAGGGATTCTTCTGGGCCGTCGAACTGGTCAAGGACGGCCAGACGAGGGAACCGTTGGTGCCGTTCGCCGCGTCGGGCAAGGACGCGGCGGCCATGGGCACGGTGACCGCCGCGGCAAAGTCGCGTGGGTTGTGGCCGTTCGTGGCAGGTAACCGTCTGCAGATCGCGCCCCCGCTGACGACCTCGGAGGACGAGATTCGTCAGGGACTGGAAATCCTCGACGAGGTGCTGACGGTCGCGGACGGGTTCACCGTCGACGGGTGATCACAGCACCGCACCGGGGTTGAGGATGCCCGCCGGATCGAGGGCAGTCTTGATCCTGCGGGTCAGCTCCATGACGTCCTCACCGACCTGATCGGGCAGCCAGGCCTTCTTGAGGCGACCGACACCGTGTTCACCGGTGATGGTGCCGCCCAACGAAATTGCCAGATCCATGATCGCGCCGAAGGCGATGTTGGCGCGCCGTGTCATGTCGGCGTCCTCGGGGTCGAAGACGATCAGGGGGTGGGTGTTGCCGTCGCCGGCGTGGGCGATGACCGCCACCAGCACGTCGTATTTCGTGGACAGCTCGGCGATTCCGTCGACGAGGGCCGGAAGTGCGGGCAGTGGAACCCCGACGTCCTCGAGCAGCAGGCTGCCGAGTCGCTCGACCGCGGGAATGGCGAATCGCCGTGCGGCAGCGAAGGCCTCACCCTCGTCGGGGTCGTCGGTGGTGAAGACATCCGATGCGCCGGCCTCGGTGCACGCGGCCGCCATGATCTCGATCTCGCGACCTCGGTCGGCACCGGGGGAGTCGGACCGAGCAATGAGCATCGCTGCCGCCTCGCGATCGAGTCCCATGTTCATG
>NZ_LVCU01000138.1:0-1314 GCF_001647185.1 Rhodococcus sp. EPR-147 | reverse complement strand
ATCTCGGTGATGATGCCCAGCGTGCCCTCGGAGCCGACGAACAGCTTCGCAAGGGACAGGCCCGCAACGTCTTTCAGGCGTGGCCCACCCAGTCGGACGGCGGTACCGTCGGCCAGGACGACCTCGAGACCGAGAACGTAATCGGTGGTGACGCCGTACTTCACACAGCACAGGCCGCCCGCATTGGTGGCCGCATTGCCTCCGATGGAACACATCTCGAACGAGGACGGGTCCGGTGGGTACCAGAGGCCGTGCTCTGCGACGGCCTTCTTGACCTCGACGTTGAGCAGCCCGGGTTGTACGACGGCGATGCGGGTCACCGGGTCGACGGTGATCTCGCGCATCAACTCGGTGGTGAGCACGATTCCGCCGTCCACGGCGGTGGCTCCACCGGACAAACCCGATCCGGCGCCGCGTGGGACGACCGCCACGTTGTGCTCGGTGGCCCACCGCATGACGGCGCGAACGTCCTCGGTGGACTGTGCGCGCACGACGGCCAGTGGGGTGCCGGCGTCGGGATCCTTCGCCCAGTCGCGGCGGTAGCCCTCGGTGATGTCCGGGTCGGTGACCACCGCGCCGGGTGACAGCAGGGATTCGAGCTCGCTCAGGCGGGCATCTGTATCGGTCGTCACCGACATCTCGGTCTCCTCACATCGAAATTGTGACCGTCGCCACTCGAGTGTGTCACGGCCGCGTGTGCGGTGGAGTCGGGGCCGGTCGGCGCTCGGTCACTGATTGCGTTGCAGCGTCAGTTCTGCGAGTTCGGTGGCGGCGGCGCACGGGTCGGCCGGACTGGCGCGCCTCGGTACTGCACCCACCAAGTGATGACACCCGAGTACGCCGCGCTGATTCCGCACGACGACGGATCGTCCGGCCGTCGTGACAGGAACGCCGTGGTGCCGGCAACGGTGACGTCTTCGGTCGCGTAGCCGAGCCGATCGGCCAGGTCTCGCTCGCGCGAGAGTGCATCGTTCTCGAACCAGGCGAAAGTCACATCGATGAGTCCGCCGCCGCCGATGCCGGTCCACATGCACACTGCACCGTAGAAGTACTGCTCGACGAGGTCGGCACCCACTGTTTCGGCGATGGTGGGATCAGGGACGGCGATGCACTCCTCGAGCAGCTTGTCGAACTGTCCGCTGCCGCCGGATCGAGCGGGCACGGCCGTACCGGTCACGGTGGTGGTGCATCCGGTACCGACGGCCGCAGTGACGAGGACAGCGGCGAGGACGCGGCGGGTGGAATCGGCGGAGCGGAATGTCGACATCAGGCTACTTCGCCTTCGAGATCGTGGTTCTGGCCAGATCCTCGACG
>NZ_LVCU01000137.1:0-41709 GCF_001647185.1 Rhodococcus sp. EPR-147 | reverse complement strand
GACGCTCCCGACGCCGCGGCGGTGAATCCAGGGTGACCGTCCACATCGATGCGCTCGATGGTGCGACCGACGGCCTCGGCCACGGAACTCTCTCGGTCGATGGGGCTGCCGCGGTACCAGGTGAACATCGCGTACGCGCCGCTCGCGGATTCCCAGCGGCAACGAATGGCGTTCTCGGACACCGCCGTCAGGTCGGATACGGCCGTGAGTTCCTGCACTTCTGCGTCGTCCATCGAGCCGCATTCACCGACGAAGAGTTCTTCGGTGATGGGTCGGTCGGCCGTCTCGGACGTATCCGGACCGGCCTCGGTGGCCGGCGTGTTCGAGCATCCGACCAGCCCGCACGCGACCGCAGCGATCAAGGCTGCAACGGCTCGAGTGCGCACGAACGCGGACTTTACCCACCCTGTCGGGGAGAGGGAGAGCGTTTGACCGAAGTGAGTCACATCAGTAACACCAGCCTCAGGCGTTACCAGATCGATGCGTCGTCGACACGTAAATTTGTAGTTCGCCACGCTAGCGTCCAGCGCAGCGAACCTCGCACTCCACGCGGTGCGAGTCGACAAGGAGGCTGCACCATGATCGATCCCGGAAGTGACTCCTGGAACTACGTGGCCGCGATGTTCTCGTACGAATTTCTCGGGGGCGGAATCGAATACGACACCATCGAGCGCATTCACCGAGGCGAGATCGACGAGTGGGTTCAGGCGCTGACACAGTCCGGGCTCTTCGATCGAGCAGCCATCGCGCAAATTGCCGACTCGTGGCATCAGGCCCCTCGCCAGTTGTTCGACATGCTGGTGCTCGACGCGGACGAAATGACCGCCAGACGGTGCTCGCTGGCGTGGTCCTCGCTGGACCGACTCGCTCCACTTGCTCGCCTGGGCTGAAGACTCGCCCGGGCCGAAGGACGGTCAACTACCGAGCACACGCGTTCCCGACGCATCGACGACGATGGCCTGTTCGTCGGTCAACCCACGGCAGTCGATGCCGTCCCTGCGCAGGCGCTGCATCGTTGCATGCCCCGAATCGTTCTCGTCCAGAACGGAATTCAGGTGCGGGACGATCGAGAAACCGACCAGGCCCAGTCCGGTCCACACCGGATCGACACCTGTCGCGGGCCGAACCTCGCCGGGGTCGTCCGCGTCCTCGACGCCGATCAACGACGGTGCGGCAACACACGCGCCCGCGCTGTATCCGCCGTACACGATCGATCCTCGCCGAACACGCTCGGCGATGACCTCGTCTGCGCCCGAGCGGGCGAGCTGAGCGCGCAGGACGAACGTGTTGCCCCCGCGCACCCACACCGCGCCGAAGTCGTCGAGGGCGCGGTCGAGAGCAGCGGACCGACCCACGTACTCGCGCAGATCCAGCTCGGCAGGCCGATACCCGAGCGCCCGCAGCGGAACGAACTCGCTTGTGAGCGAGGATTCGCGAGCGGCGCGCGGCCACGCGTCCGATGCGTTCGCAATCACGGCGAGATCGGACGGTGGGCCGGTGAGGTCGACGAAAGCCTCGGAGTGGCCACCGAATCGATACGACGACAGGAACAGCTTCATGCTGTCGGATCGCCATCGAGCCGGGCCAACCCGACACGAACGGCGTCTGCGACACGCTCGGGCTCACTCAGACGACGTGTCACGAAGCCGGCCGCGAACCGGAAGCGGTCCCGGTGCCAACGAGGCACCACGTGCAGATGCAGGTGGAAGACCGTCTGAAATGCGGCCTTACCGTCGTTGATCACGAGATTGGCTCCGTCGGCGCGCAGGTCCGAGTGCCGGACCGCGCGCGCCAGCGTGTGCCCGACGCGAAACACGTCTGCGGCCGCGTCCGGGTGGGTCGCGTTCAGATCGGTGGCGTGCTCGCGCGGAACGACGAGCAGGTGGCCGCGAGTGACCGGCCGGATGTCGAGAAACGCGACGGCATGGTCGTTCTCGAACACGCGGTGCGCGGGAGCGTCACCCGCGACGATGGCACAGAAGATGCAAGGTTCCACGGTTGTCACTGTAGGGTCCGTTCATCACCGATAGACCCATATGGCGCGCATCACAATTGCGCTCCCCGTGGCCGAGGAATGTCGAAACGGACTCGATTCAGAACGAATCGGACTGTGTTCCGGGCTACCCGCGGTCTGTCTCCTCTGGCTACTATCAGGGACCTTGTGCCTTGTCGCATGGGTTCGTCCGCTCGTCGCAGGCTCGGAGCCGTTGGTCGATTCGTGGACACCATTCAACGCAGGAAGACGGAGATTTGGATACATCGCAGAGCACTGAGAAGGGTTCGGGATCCACGACTGTCGTCGGTGTGGTTCGGGAATCGGGGGAGGGTGAACGTCGTGTCGCTCTGGTGCCCAAGATCGTTGCCTCCCTGGCGGGCAAGGGCGTCGAGATCGTCGTCGAGTCCGGCGCCGGTCTCGGCGCTCTGATTCCCGACGAGCTGTACGTCGCCGCCGGAGCGACCATCGGTGATCCATGGTCGGCCGACGTCGTGGTGAAGGTCGCGCCGCCGTCCGATGCCGAGATCGCCAAGCTGACGTCGGGTTCGACGCTCATCGGATTTCTGGCACCGCGCAACGCGGAGAACAGCATCGGGGCGTTGAAGGCGGCTGGAGTACAGGCTTTCGCCGTCGAGGCGATCCCGCGGATCTCACGGGCGCAGGTGATGGACGCACTGTCCTCTCAGGCCAACGTCGCCGGCTACAAGGCCGTGCTGTTGGCAGCGTCGGAGTCCACCCGGTTCTTCCCGATGCTCACCACCGCTGCGGGCACCGTCAAGCCCGCTACCGTGCTGGTGCTGGGCGTCGGCGTGGCAGGTTTGCAGGCGCTCGCCACCGCGAAGCGTCTCGGCGGCCGCCCCACCGGATACGACGTGCGTCCGGAGGTGGCGGATCAGGTTCGTTCCGTCGGCGCGCAGTGGCTCGATCTGGGGATCGACGCCGCTGGCGAGGGCGGATACGCGCGTGAGCTGACCGAAGACGAACGGGTGCAACAGCAGAAGGCTCTCGAAGAGGCCATCAAGGGATTCGACGTGGTCATCACCACCGCGTTGGTGCCCGGACGCCCTGCCCCCCGATTGGTCACGGCCGCGGCCGTCGAGGGCATGAAGCCGGGCAGCGTCGTGGTCGACCTCGCAGGGGAAACCGGTGGCAACTGTGAACTCACCGAGCCCGGCGAGACCGTCGTCAAGCACGACGTCACCATCTGCTCCCCGTTGAACTTGCCGGCCTCGATGCCCGAGCACGCCAGCGAGCTGTACTCGAAGAACATCTCGGCATTGCTCGAACTCATGTTGGTGGACGGCAAGCTCGCTCCGGATTTCTCGGACGAGGTCCTCGCCGGTGCCTGCGTGACACGTGAGAAGGAGAACTGATGTACACCCCGCTGCTCGCGAACATCGCGATCCTGGTGCTGTCCGGGTTCGTCGGCTTCGCGGTGATCTCCAAGGTGCCCAACACCTTGCACACCCCGTTGATGTCGGGAACCAATGCCATCCACGGCATCGTCGTGCTCGGTGCCCTGGTGGTGCTCGGCAAGGTCGAGGATCCGTCCATCGGCCTGCAGGTCATCCTGTTCGTCGCTCTCGTGTTCGGAACGGTCAACGTCATCGGTGGATTCGTGGTCACCGACCGCATGCTCGGCATGTTCAAGTCCAAGCCCGTTCCTGCCAAGGCCACGAAGGGTGCTGACTCCTGATGGACAATCTCGTCAACATTCTCTACATCGTCGCCTTCGGCATGTTCATCTACGGACTGATGGGTCTGACCGGACCGAAGACAGCCGTGCGCGGCAACCAGATCGCCGCTGTCGGCATGTTCCTCGCCGTCGTGGCGACGTTGATCTCTATTCGCGATACCGGAAACTGGATTCTGATCGTCGTCGGCTTGGTCGTCGGCGTCGCGCTCGGTATCCCGCCTGCTCGCCGAGTCAAGATGACCGCGATGCCACAGTTGGTGGCCCTGTTCAACGGCGTCGGCGGTGGAACGGTTGCGCTGATCGCGTGGGCGGAATTCCTCGACACGTCGGGATTCTCGAACTTCAAGCACGGTGAATCGCCGACGGTCCACATCGTCATCGGGTCGCTGTTCGCGGCCATCATCGGGTCGATCTCGTTCTGGGGATCGCTGATCGCGTTCCTCAAGCTGCAGGAGACCCTGCCCGGCTCGCCCATCACCATCGGAAAGTTGCAGCAGCCGCTCAATGCTCTGCTGCTGATCGGTGCTGTGGCCGCCGCCGTGGTCATCGGCATCAACGCCACTCCGGGCGGCGGGGTGTCGCAGTGGTGGATCGTGGCGGTTCTCGTACTCGCCGGAATTCTCGGTCTGACGGTCGTGCTGCCCATCGGCGGCGCAGACATGCCGGTCGTCATCTCGCTGCTCAACGCTCTGACCGGTCTGTCTGCGGCGGCCGCAGGCCTGGCGCTCAACAACACTGCGATGATCGTCGCCGGCATGATCGTCGGCGCGTCCGGCACGATCCTGACCAACCTGATGGCCAAGGCCATGAACCGTTCCATTCCGGCGATCGTCGCCGGTGGATTCGGCGGGGGCGACGCTGCTGCAGGTCCTGCGGGTGCAGGCGGCGGAACGGCGAAGGCCACCTCCGCAGCCGACGCTGCCATCCAGATGGCGTACGCCAACCAGGTCATCGTCGTTCCCGGATACGGCCTCGCCGTCGCGCAGGCGCAGCACGCGGTCAAGGACATGGCCAAGCTGCTGGAGTCGAAGGGCGTCGAGGTCAAGTACGCCATTCACCCCGTCGCCGGTCGCATGCCCGGGCACATGAACGTGCTCCTTGCCGAAGCTGACGTCGCCTACGACGCGATGAAGGAGATGGACGACATCAACGACGAGTTCGCCCGTACCGACGTCACGTTGGTCATCGGCGCGAACGACGTGACCAATCCGGCGGCGCGCAACGACCCGTCGAGCCCGATTCACGGGATGCCGATCCTGAACGTGGATCAGTCGAAGTCGGTCATCGTCCTCAAACGATCGATGTCCTCGGGCTTCGCAGGCATCGAGAACCCGCTGTTCTTCGCCGAGGGCACCTCGATGCTGTTCGGTGACGCGAAGAAGTCGGTATCCGAGGTGACCGAGGAGCTCAAAGCTCTCTAGTCACGACCTCGTAGCAACGCAGAATGGGGCGCTCCTGATGTCAACGGGAGCGCCCCGTCTTGCGTCGAACGGCCAGAGCGGCCGTGTCGATCGGGTTGCGGGCTTCACGGGCAGCTGCATCGGGCGAGAAGAGCATGACGATCGAGCACGTCGGCCACCACACGAACACGATCGATGCGGCGCTCACGATCCCGGTGACGGACGCGGATCCGACGATCAGGGCGGCCGCCGCCACCGCGAGTGTTGCGACCGTTCCCAGACCGAGGATCACGGGCCGCCACGCCGCGGACGCCACCATGGATGCAGCTCCGAGCAGCGAGGCCACGG
Organism: Rhodococcus sp. EPR-147; assembly: GCF_001647185.1. Lineage (NCBI taxonomy): Bacteria > Bacillati > Actinomycetota > Actinomycetes > Mycobacteriales > Nocardiaceae > Rhodococcus > Rhodococcus sp. EPR-147. The sequence goes on along the minus strand of NZ_LVCU01000137.1, from coordinate 36,269 downwards.
CGACGAGTTGACCGCTCGGAAGGTCTGCGGACGGCATCGACGCTCCCATGATCTCGCGAGCGATCGCACTGGTGACGACGGCACCGACGGTGCAGGCGATCACCACCCCGATTCCGTACGGCAGCTTGCGTATCAGCGCCACGACGGCGAGCGCGGCTACGGCGATCAACACCGCGGTCACATCGATCGCATCGAGCAGATGAGCGGCCAGTGCCGCGGCCGGGGTCGATTCCCAGGACGTCGTGGTTGCGATGTGCGGTGCCCACATCAGGAAGATCGGCAGCAGGACCGCAGAGGCACCTGACACGGCCGAGCGCGCGACGACGGCTCGCCTGCGTCTGCGGCTCGAGGTGCTGGACGGCAGCGCAGTCGTCTCTGCGTCGGTCGACGCGCGAATCGGTCCGGAGTCCAGGCTCGGTGGTGACATGGGTGCCACGGTGCCAGAACCTGCTGAACGGCGGATGTGAGGAACTTGGGAACCGGCTGATCATTGCTCTGGTAACGATTCGATCACACCGGGTCGCGTGTGCGGAACCGTGAATTGTCGAGGAGCAGAGTCTGCGCCGTCAAATTCTGGAAGTTTGTTTCAGCGCCATATTCAGGTGCGCGAACATGTTTGCATGCGTGGCAGCAATCCTCTGACCTGGAACGGAGCGGGGTGGATTCGATTCGGTGGTGCTCATGTCCGAGTGTCGAACAGCACCCCGGGTCGGCCCTCGGCCCTCTCAGCTGGGCATTTGTCCTCCCATTGTTCCCCATCACAGCAGTTCGTAAAGCGAACTATGACTTCGTTGCAAAGCGTTGATCGGATGGGTAAAACTGTGTGACGATACTCACATAGTCCAGTTCACCCTGGGCGAGACCCACCGGAAGGGCGTAGTTTCAGCCGCATCGGAAACCCGCATTCGACCGTTACAGCCCAAACGATAACGATCTGGAAACGGACCGTGCTACCCGTCGTAACCCGTAGCCACGGGGTATTCGACAACTACGGACGCCGGACATTCGAAGGAGAAGAACATGACCGCAATGTCTCAGGGACAGCTCGACATGGTCCGCGCCTTCTTTTGCAACGAGTTCGAGGCGGACTCCCTCGATCGATCCACGGTGCCCGAGCCCACCGCCGAGGCCGTCGCCGAGTGGATCGATGCACTGACCAACAGCGGCCTCTTCGCTCCGGCCGAGGTGCGCAACATCTCCTCGGTGTGGGCGGCAGAACCGGAGACGTTGGTCGCAATGCTGATCGGTGAAGTGGACGAAATCGCCGTCAAGCGCGGCGCAGCGGTGCCGGCCGCAGTACCTGCCGCACCGGATCTGGTCCCCGCGTTCGTGCGCGCCAGCTGACACGCCCCGAGCCCGGAGTCTTTCGCACCAGGGCAGGTTCCGCTTCGCTACTATCGGTCGAATTCCGGTGACGGCAGGCGACAACGGTGTCGCGCGGCGAAGTGAGGGTTCTGTATGGGCGCAGTGGGACTGGACGAAGACGCAGTATCGACCTGGATCGCAGGATTGGGGATAGGCGCAACCTCGCCCCTCACCTTTCAGCGGATCGGCAACGGTCAGTCCAATCTCACCTACGCCGTCCGCGACGCCGGTGGCAGTAACTGGGTGCTTCGCCGTCCACCACTGGGGCATCTGCTGGCCTCCGCACACGATGTCGTGCGCGAACATCGAATTCTGTCCGGCCTGCAGAACACGGCGGTGCCGGTTCCGAAGATGATTGCGATCACCGAGGATCCTTCGGTGTCCGAGGTCCCGCTCGTGCTGATGAGTTTCGTCGACGGGATCGTCGTCGACTCGGTGGCGGCAGCCGAACAACTCGACCCCGATCACCGACGCCGCATCGGACTCGGCCTCACGGTGGCGCTGTCCGACATCCACCGCGTCGATCTCGACTCCGCGGGTCTGGCAGATCTGGCCAGTCACAAACCGTACGCCGCTCGCCAACTCGCCCGGTGGACGAAGCAGTGGCAATCCTCGCGCACTCGCGACGTACCCGGTATCGATTCGCTGGCAACTCGATTGGCAGCGGGGATTCCTCCGCAGCACGAGGTGACCCTGGTGCACGGAGACTTCCACCTGAGCAACGTCATCACGGCCCGCAAAGACGGCCGTGTCGCGGCGGTCGTCGACTGGGAACTGTGCACACTCGGAGATCCGTTGGCGGACCTCGGCGGTCTGCTGGCCTACTGGCCGCAAGCCGACGACGGGTTCGCTGGTCCGTTCATGGCTTCGACTCTGCCGGGCTTTCCCACCAGGGCCGAGCTTGTCGAGTCGTATGCGCAGCACACCGGGCGCGACGTCTCCGACGTCGGATTCTGGCAGGTGTTGGCGCTGTGGAAGCTCTCGATCATCGCCGAAGGCGTCATGCGCCGGATGGAAGCCGACTCGCGAAACCGGGCCGTGGCAGGCGGGCCGACGACGACGCCCATCGACGACATAGTCACCAGGGCATTGCGTACGGCCGACGAAATCGGCCTGTAGTCGGTCAGCTCGACGCGGTCCCGATCACCAAAGTGCGCGCTGCGCTCTCGATTTCGGGCGGAATCGCCACCGGCTTACGGGTGACCCCATCGACGTACACGTGTACGAATCGACCCCTCGCCGCCAACTCCAACGCATCGTCGCCGGCCTCGCGGAACAACCCGAGCGAGTACACGATGCTTCGGGTGCCCAGCCTCTCGACGGCCAGGCCCACCTGAAGTCGATCCGGGAAGCTCAACTCGGACAGGTAGCGGCACGAGGTTTCGGCGACGACACCGATCGCCGGCAGTGTCCGGATATCGAGTCCGGTCGTCTCCATCAACCAACCGTTGACGGCGGTATCGAAATACGCGTAGTAGGTGACGTTGTTGACGTGGCCGTAGTGGTCGTTGTCGTCCCATCGCGTCGTCACGGGCCACAGAGCCGGAAAGTCCGATGCGTGCGACAATTCCGGCCCTGGGTTCACCTGATCGGTCATGAACGTGACCCTAACCAGTGGCGTCGGAAGCGGGCGTCGCCGGGGACTGCCGACGCAGGATCGCTCGGACCACCAGCCCGACGACCAAGGCCCAGAATGCGGAGCCGATTCCTGCGAACGTCAGGCCGGAAGCGGCGACGAGGAACGTCAGAACGGTCGCCTCCCTGTCCGACGCATGTTCGAGTGCACCGAACAGCGACGCGGCGAGAGTTGCCAACAAGGCAAGTCCGGCAACGGTTTCGACCACGCCTGCAGGCGCTGCGGCAACCAGGGTCGCCAGGGCCGCGGACGCCAGCGCCAGCACCAGATACGAGGAGCCGGCAGAGAACGCCGCGACCCATCGCCGCTTCGGGTCCGGATGGGCACCGGGATTCGCCGCGAGCGCAGCGCTGATCGCCGCGAGGTTGATCGTGTGCCCACCCGCGAAAGCGCCGAGGACGGTTCCGGTTCCGGTGACGGTCATCGACGCACGCCAAGGAATTCGGTAGCCGAACGACGCCATGACGGTGGTGCCCGGGATGTTCTGCGACGCCATGGTGACGATGTACAGCGGCACCGCGATACCGACGGTCGCCTGCCACGTCCAGTGCGGAATCGTCCAGTCGATCCGAGGAATCAGATCGGAGGCCGCGATGGGTGTGCCGCCGCCGATCAAGTCCGCTGCGATGACTGCAGCTGCCGCGAGGAACGCAGCGGGCACCGCCCAGCGCGCGTTGAAGCGAAGTACCAGCAGCCAGACGAGTACCACCGGAGCTATCCGGGCGGGGGAGTCGGCGAATGCAACGACCGGTGCCGCGCACAGCGGTAGCAGCACTCCGGCCAACATCGCCTGAGCGAGTGGTATCGGGATCTTCGAGACCACGGCACCGAGTCGTGGCCACAGGCCGGTCAGGACGATCAGCACCCCAACAGTGACGAACGAACCCACTGCGGCGGGCCACCCTCCGACCACCATGCCGGTTCCGGCGAGCAGCGCAGCGCCCGGCGTCGACCACGCCAGCGTGATGGGCTGTCTGTATCTGCGCGCGAGCCACATCATGCCCACGGCCTGGGTGACACACAGCGCCAGCAATCCGGAGGCCGCCTCGGTCGGGCTTGCCCCTACCGCCCGCAGGCCCGTCAGCACGACGGCGAACGAGCTGGTGAAGCCGACCAGTGATGCCACGATTCCCGCGCTGACGGGGGTCGAGAGCGGCGTCGGTCTGTCGGCGGCGTCGGCAGTGGTCACGACTGACGATGATGCACTGTGGGCCGTCGCCTGTCGCGTCGTTTCCCGTCGCGCCGGGTCGGCGCTCGGAGTCGGTGGCCGAACGCTGTCGGGGCACGGTCGACGTGACGTAGTCTTTGGGTTGGACCGGACCAGTCCGTACCGCTGGGTCGGCGAGTGACGGAAAGGCCGGCGCAGTGGTGATGCCCGTACATCTGAGGGACAGTCAAGTCCCGAAGCACGAACAGCTTCGCGCGATTCTGCTGCACCGCTGCACCAAGGAGTTGCAACCCGGCGATCTGATGCCCAGCGAGCGAAAACTGATGGAGGACTACGGCGTCAGCCGCATCACCGTCCGCGAGGCCATCGGCCAGCTCGTCAACGACGGACACCTGGTTCGGGTGCGTGGCAAGGGCACGTTCGTGGCCAGTCGCACCGTTCAGTCTCGTTTGCACCTGGCGTCGTTCTCGGAGGAGATGCGCGCGCAAGGATTGACGCCTACCACGGTGGTGCTGTTCGCACGGCTCGAAAGCCCTTCGGCGGCAACGACTCGTGCCCTCGGCCTGGCCGACGGCGAACAGACCTACCACGTCAAGCGCCTCCGGCTGGCCGACGCCGAACCGGTCAGCGTCGACGACGCGTGGTACCGGGCTTCCCTGCTCCCCGGCCTGATCGAGCACGACCTGAGCAAATCGGTGTACGAGGCCGTGCAGATCCACTACGGGTTGACCATCGACCGGGCCGAGCAGACCGTCAAAGCCACTGCGGCCGACAGCGATATCGCCACTCTGCTCGGCACCAAGCGCGGTGCCCCCGTGCTGTATTTCGACCGCGTCTCCTTCAGCGGCGACGAGCCGCTCGAACACACCGAGAGCTGGTACCGCTGCGATCGGTATCAACTGTCGATGGAAGTCGAAGGCGGGCGGCGCACCCCGCAGCGTCGGTGAGATCAGGGCAGCTCGAACAGAAGATCGCCCACTGCCACGGTGTTGTCGATGCTTGCACTGGTGACCGAATCCGGCTTCGAGTCCATCAGTACCACCGGAACGACATCCGAGTAGCCTGCCGCCGCGATCGCTGCGGGATCGTAGGTGACGACGAGGTCGCCGGCCTGGATTCGATCACCCTCTGCGGCAACGAGTTCGAAGCCCGCGCCCTTCATCTTCACGGTGTCGATGCCGATGTGCACCAACACGCCCGCCTTGTCCTCGGTGAAGACGACGAACGCGTGCGGATGGAGTTTGAGGATCGTGCCCGCGACCGGTGACCGAACCTCGACGGCCCCGTCGCTCGGAGCCGGGCGTAGCGCGACACCGGAGCCGACCACCTGCGCCGAGAACACCGGGTCCGGCACATCGGCGAGCGAGATGACCTGCCCGGCAACCGGGCTGAGGATCGCCCGTGCGCTCACAGGATGTCGCCGATGTCTTCTGCGAGCGTGTCCGCTTCGGGGCCGACGATGACCTGAACGGCGGTTCCCTTGTGAAACACGCCGTGGGCACCTGCCGCCTTGAGCGCCGCCTCGTTCACCAACGACCCGTCCTTCACCTCGGTGCGCAGCCGAGTGATGCACGCTTCGATCTCGACGATGTTGTCGGCACCGCCGAGGCCTTCGACGATCGCGTCCGCTTTGGACATGTGGATTCTCGCTTTCTGTCGGCTTGTATCTGTCGGGTGGATCACACGGCCGGGTTGACACGAGCCTGCCACCTGGCCAAACTACAACTGGTAATGACCGGACAGTACCCCTGATGGCATCCGGTCACAACAGCGAAATCGCCCTCGAAGGACCAGCCTCGAAGAGAAGGTCGCCATGACCCCGAAGAAGACGGACTCGATCGATACCGAGCCGAAGAAGGAATCACGATCATTGGCCGGGCTGCAGCGGTTCGGTCGCAGCCTCATGCTGCCGATCGCTGTTCTGCCTGCCGCCGGAATTCTCCTGCGGCTCGGTCAGGACGACCTGCTGGGGAGATTCAGCGCACTGGAGACCACTGCTGCGGTCATCTCCGCCGCCGGTCAGTCGGTTTTCACCTGGCTTCCCCTCATCTTCGCGGTCGGTATCGCCATCGGCTGGGCGAAGAAGTCCGATGGTTCGACGGCGCTCGCAGCGGTGGTCGGCTACATGGTGATGAACGGCGTCTTCACGGCAATGTCGCCGGTCGTGCTCGACGGAGAGGTCGATGCCAACGGTGACCCCGCCGTGATCGACTACGGCGTGTTGGCAGGCATCGTCATCGGACTGCTCTCGGCAATTCTCTGGCAGCGTTTCTATCGCCAGAAGCTGCCGGACTATCTCGGCTTCTTCAGCGGCCGTCGTCTGGTGCCGATCATGACGGCGATCACCGGTCTCGTCGTCGCCGTGATCATGTCGTTCGTGTACCCACTCTTCTACAGCGCTCTCCAATGGGTGGGCAACACCGTCGCCGACCACAGTGTGGTGGGCAGCGGAATCTACGGTTTCGCCAACCGCATGCTCATTCCCACCGGGCTGCACCACATTCTGAATTCCGTCGTCTGGTTCCTGGTGGGGGACTACCAGGATGCAAGCGGTCAATTGGTCCGCGGCGATCTGAACCGGTTCTTCGCCGGCGACCCGTCCGCCGGAGTGTTCATGACCGGATTCTTCCCGATCATGATGTTCGCCCTTCCCGCTGCGGCATTCGCGATCTACCGCAATGCCAAGCCGTCGCAGAAGAAGATCGTCGGCGGAATCATGTTGTCCACCGGCCTGACTGCCTTCGTCACCGGGATCACCGAGCCGCTCGAGTACTCGTTCATGTTCGTGGCCTGGCCGCTCTACATCATCCACGCGGTGTTGACCGGAACCTCGATGGCGTTGACCAATGCCCTCGGAATCCATGACGGTTTCTTCTTCTCCGCCGGTGGCATCGACTACCTGCTGAACTACGGAATCGCCACCAAGGCTTGGCTGCTCATTCCGATCGGCCTGGTGTACGCGGTGATCTACTACTTCCTGTTCAGCTTCGTCATCAAGAAGTGGAACCTGCGCACCCCCGGACGTGAGGACGACGCCGTGCTCGAACCCGACCGAGCATGACCGCATCCACTGCGACGACGCACCGCGGACGGGTCGTCACGCGCGACCGGGTGATCGAGGACGGCGTCGTCGCGTCGACGGGAGACCGGATCTCGTGGGTCGGGCCGACATCGGCGTGGCCCGGTGAGGCCGTCCCGCAAACGAATTCGACGATCCTCCCGGGGTTGGTCGATCTGCACTGCCACGGTGGAGCTGGAACGTCGTTTCCCGATTCACCGGCCGTCGATCTCATGACGGCGGTACGGCATCACCGCTCTCGCGGGACCACGACGATGCTCGCCTCACTGGTGTCGGCACCGCCGGATCGGCTGATCGCGCAGACGTCGCTGTTGGCCGATCTGTACGAATCCGGTGACATCGCAGGCGTCCACCTCGAGGGGCCGTTTCTCGCCGTCGCACGCTGCGGCGCACAGGATCCGGCCTCGCTGCGCAGCGGAGATCCCGGACTGCTCCGCGACATACTGGACGCGGGCCGCGGCGCGGTGCGGTCGATGACCCTGGCGCCCGAGATCGACGGGTTCCCCGTCATCGCAGAGATGTTGCGGGAGAACGGAATACTTCCCAGCATCGGGCACACGGACGCCGACGCGCTCACCACTCGACGCGGTATCGAGTCGTTGGGGGACGGCCCCATGACTGCAACACATCTGTTCAACGGAATGCCGACCTGGCATCATCGGTCGCCGGGCCCGGTGAGCGAATGCCTGGCGGCCGCGGCGCGCAGCATGATGGTGCTCGAATTGATCGGCGACGGAGTGCATCTCGCCGACGAGACCGTGCGTGCGGTGTTCGATCTCGTCGGTGGCGCACGGATCGCACTGGTGTCCGACGCGATGGCCGCAGCCGGTATGCCGGACGGTCGCTATCGACTCGGACCACTGGATGTGACCGTCCGCCACGCGGTTGCACGGTTGGCCCGCGACGCAGACAACGAGACCGCTCCGATCGCGGGCGGAACCGCTACCGTGCTGGACCTGGTGCGCCGAGCCGTGCTGGACGCCGGCGTGCCCCTGGTCGAGGCCGTGCGGGCTGCATCGTCGACTCCGGCGGCCTCGATCGGCCTCGACTCCGAGATCGGTTGCCTCGAAGAGGGCATGAGAGCTGACGTCCTGGTGGTCGACGCGGCGTTCGAGCCACTGCAGGTGATCAGAGGCGGAACTGCAATCGGAGAGGACAGCTAGATGGAGGTAGTGATCCTCGAGGGGGTCGACGCAGTGGATCGAACGGCCGCCGACATCGTCGAACGAGTGGTGCGAGCCGGTCCGGCTGTACTGGGACTGGCGACCGGGTCGACCCCGGTGGGCACCTATCGCGAATTGGCTCGACGGCATCGGGAGGACGGCCTGTCGTTCGCGCTTTGTCGCGCCTTCCTCCTCGACGAGTACATCGGACTGCCGAAAACCGCTGAGCAGTCGTACTTCTCGTTCATTCGAGAGAACTTCGTCGACCACGTCGACCTGGACGACGCCGCGGTGTTCTCGCCCGACGGCGAAGCGGACGACATAGCTGCAGAGGCGCAGCGGTACGACGCCGCGATCGCGGCCGCAGGTGGCGTCGATGTCCAGATCCTCGGAATCGGCACCGACGGGCACATCGGCTTCAACGAGCCCGGATCTTCACTGAAATCGCGGACGCGGGTGAAGACGCTGACCGAACAGACGCGCGTCGACAATGCCCGGTTCTTCGATTCTCCCGAGGACGTACCGCATCACGTACTGACGCAGGGGCTGGGCACCATCGACGAGGCGCGGCACCTCGTGTTGATCGCGACGGGGGAGTCGAAGGCGGATGCGGTGGCGGCGGCCGTCGAGGGACCGCTGTCGGCGTACTGTCCGGCGTCGGCCATTCAATGGCACCCGCACGCAACGGTGCTGTTGGACGAGGCCGCGGCGTCGTCGCTCGCACTCGCGGAGTACTACCGGTACGCCTACGCCAACAAGCCGCGGTGGCAGCACCTGTGAGTCACCTGCGCGAGAACTCCGATGCGCGCGCGATCTGTTCGTCCGACGGCCGGACTCCGGTGTAGAGGACGAATTGTTCTGCCGCCTGCAGGGCGATGACCTGAGCGCCGGTGATCACGGGTTTGTCGGCGGCCCGAGCGGCGACGATCAGCGGCGTCTCCGACGGCATGGCGACGACGTCGAACACGGCTTTCGCCGCGTCGATCTGCTCGTCGGTGAACGGTGCCGAATCAGCGTCCGGTCCGCCGGCCATACCCACCGGGGTCACGTTCACCAACAGGTCTGCGCCCACCGCTTCGGCGGACCAGTCGTAGCCGTAGGTGTCGGCGAGGGCGGGGCCGGTGTTCGAGTTGCGGGCGACGACGGTACCCCGGGTGTAACCCGAATCCCGCAGCGCGGCAACGACAGCTTTGGCCATACCGCCGCTGCCGGTGACCGCCACCGAGTAATCGGTCGAGAATCCACTCGCGCCGAGTAGGTTCGCGACGGCCTGGTAGTCGGTGTTGTATGCGTGCAGGACGCCGTTCTCGTTGACGATCGTGTTGACGGATTCGATCGCGCTGGCGGACTCGTGCATCACGTCGACCAGTTCGATGACATCTTCCTTGAACGGCATGGACACGGCGCAGCCTCGAATGCCCAGCGCGCGAACGCCTCCCACCGCGGCGGCGAGGTCGGTGGTGGTGAACGCCTTGTAGACGAAGTTCAGGTCCAACTCGTCGTACAGATAGTTGTGAAAGCGTGTTCCGATGTTGCTCGGTCGGCCGGACAGGGACATGCAGAGCTGTGTCTCACGGTCGAGGAAGCTGCGCGCGTGTGCTGGTGCCATCGCTGAGACTTTACGCCGCGCACGTCGAGGCGACCGAAGCGAGAACACCATGATCGGCCTGGGTGATCGGCAACTCGTACTGGGCGGCGACCGACAGGTATTTTCCCGCGTAGAAGCAGTGGTAGGCCTCGTTCGGCGGTAACCATTGCGAGGGTGTCTTGTCGCTCTTGCTCTGATTGTCGACTCCGTTGACCGCGAGCAGATTGAACGCCACGTCGTTGGCGAACCGAATTCGCTTGTCGGGCAACCACGTGTTCGCGCCCATGTCCCACGCGGCGGACAGGGGGTAGACGTGATCGATCTGGATCTTTCCGGCATCGGCCTTGGTGAACTGCATCGGCTCACCGGAGTACGGATCTGCGAGCGAACCCGACAGCACGACGCAGTCGCGGGTGCCGGCGCGGAATTCGACTTCCGTCATCGACAGCGCCAGGACGTTGTCGCGGGTACCGCAGCCGTCGTGACCACCCGGCCCGTCGTAGTCGTCCGTCCACGCCGGGCCGAACACACACCCTTCGCCGCTCTTGCATCCGCGCTCGTAGCCGAGGGCGTCGGGCCTGGCGGCGGCCACGCGAACCTGCGCGAGCAATTGCTCGACCTGAGTGCGAGTGGGACTACCCGGAGCGGGTTCGGCGGGGGAGAAACCGGGGATGACGGGCCGGTCGCACGAGCCGAACACAGCCATCACGGCCGCAGAGATCACCAGCAGTACCGCCACCCACAGCTTTCTCACGCACGCCCCATCGTCGATCTCGGTCCTCGGTTGTCGTTCCTTGCGTCAGCAGTGTGCCGGAAGACACCGACAGTTCTCCGCTCACGCCAACCCGGCATCAGCGAACCTCGACCACGACCTTGCCGAGCACGTGCCCGTCCTCTACCGAAGCGAGAGCCTCACCCGCACGCTCGAGCGGGAACACATGGTCGATACGCGGACGAATGATGCCCGACGCAGTCAGGTCGGCCAGCCGGGCGAATGCCGCGGTGGTGCGGTCGCGATCGACACCGGAACCACCCCACTGCGCCGCGAGCACCGGGTCGGCAACGCTGACGATCGGTATCCCCGCCGTCACAGCGGTCGCGGCGGCGCGCAAGCTCTCGCCCCCGACGAGATCGATGATGCCGTTCACCGGTCGTGACAGCGAGTCGACGAAATCGGCGCCGGAGGCGAGAAATTCGGCTCCGAGGCTCTCGATCCACTCCTGCTTGCCCGTACTCGCGACTGCGAGAACGTCGATACCGTCGGCTCGCGCGAGTTGCAGAACGGTCGAACCCACGCCGCCGCCCGCGCCGAGCACCAGGATGGAGTCACCCGTGTCAACGGCGAGCCGCGCCAGCGCGTCGTATGCGGTCCCGGCGGCCACCGGCAGAGTGGCTGCGGCCGCCCAGGACACGGATTCGGGCTTGTGGGCTGTGCTCGACGCGTTGAGCACGGTGTACTGCGCATAGCCTCCGTATCCCGACGCGGTGGCTCCGAACACGTGGTCGCCCACCGAGAAGTCGGCCACACCGGCACCGGCCGAAACGACCGTGCCCGATACTTCCCGGCCGAGAACCGCAGGCAGGGTGATCGGCACGGTGTCCTTGCGATTGCCCGCCCGCACCTTCCAATCCGCGGGATTGACGCCGGCGGCGTGGACCGCGACGAGAATCTGGCCAGGTCCCGGCTCGGCGACGGGTAGGTCCAGAAGGTATTCGGTGTCGGGCCCGCCGTATTCACTGAAGCCGTACGCGATCATGCACATACTGTGCCTCACCCAGCGACTCACTCGAAGCGCCTCACCCGAAGTCTGTCGGTGCTTGCTGATTGGATGGACCGATGCTGCACGGTCTCTGGTCTCCCGGTGCCGGGCTGATGCTGTGGGACGACGAGATCACCACCGGCGACGAACCCGACTTGCCGCCGACCCACGCGCACGTGCTCACCAGAACGTTCCGGCACCGTGCTGCGGTGTCGTTTCCGGCACCCGGACGCGCCGCCACCGCGCAGGCCCCGGTGCAGGTTCCGGCCATCGCACTCGCCCCGCACGACGGCGCCGATCTGCTGTTGCGGACGCCGCCGGACCACGCGGCGATCTCCGGTGACCTCCGTTACCTGGCGCATGTCGCCCGCGGAATCGAACGCTGGGTCCGCGGCGGTCGCGTCGTTCCGGCCCTGAAGTTGATGGACGGGCAGTGGTGGCCACGGTGGCGTCTGGTCGGGGGCGAGCGTCAACGTGCCTGGCTCAGCGAACTCGCCGTCGCGATGCCGTCGGTGCAGCGCGCAGGTGAGCGGCCCAAGAAGATTCTCGACGACATGGTGGAGGAGCTCACCGATCCGATCGTCAGATCGGTTCTGGGTAGACCCGACTCGGAGCATCCACTGTTGTCGGCTCTGGTTCGCGACGACCCGTATGCCGATGGCACTCAACAGATGTCGACGTTGCTCGAGAAGTGGCGCGGAAGCCTCACCGTCGACGAACCCTCGCTGGTGCTCCGGCTGCTCGAACCCGATGACGACGACGCCGTCGACAGTTCCTCCGAGGAAGCGGTGGAGTCGTACTGGACGCTGCAGGTGTGTCTGCGCGCGGACGGCGAAGCGCCGCGACCGGTTCCGATGAGCCGCAAGGTCGATGCCACGCTGCTCTCCATCGCCGTGCGCAAGCTCGGTGAGGCCGTGGCGGCGTACCCGAGACTGCGCGATCTGCCGTCGCAGGAAGGCACCCTGGATCTGTTGCTTCCGACTTCGGTGGTCATCGACCTCGTCGAACACGGTGCGACGGCACTGCAGGCCACCGGAACCACGGTTCTGCTTCCCCGGGCCTGGACGAGGCTCGATCCGTCGATGAGATTGCGCGTCGATTCACCGGCGGTGACGAAAGCGGCAGCCGATCGGGCGGTCGGCATGGACGAACTGGTGTCCTACGACTGGCAACTCCAACTCGGCGACATGGTGCTCACCGAGGCGGAGATGAACAGGCTCGCCGTCTCGAAGGGCGATCTCGTGCGGCTCCGCGGTCAGTGGGTGCTCGCGGACGGCGGTCAGCTCGCGCGAGCCGCCAAGTACGTCGCCGAGCATCACGGTGACGGGACTGCGCTCAGCACGCTGATGCGTGAGATGACGTTGGCCGATCCGCCACCTGCTCCGGTCCAGGACATCCGCGCCACCGGCTGGGCGGCCACGTTGCTCGAGCCCGGTGCGGTGCCGGAGACGATCCCGGTGCCCGACGGTGTGAACGCGACTCTGCGGCCGTATCAGCAGCGTGGGCTCGATTGGCTCGCGTTCATGAGTCGGCTCGGTCTCGGGGCGGTACTCGCCGACGACATGGGGCTGGGCAAGACGCTGCAGGTGCTGACACTGCTCGCGCACGAGAAGAGTTCGACGCCGACACTGCTGGTGGCACCGATGGCGGTGGTCGGCAACTGGCAGCGTGAAGCGGCGAAATTCACGCCGGCACTGCGGGTTCTGGTGCATCACGGTCCGACGCGACTACGCGACGAGGAGCTCGACCGGGCGATCGCCGAGCACGATCTGATCGTCACCACGTACGCGCTGATGGCGAAGGATCGCGCGCAGTTGGCGGAGCAGACGTGGCGTCGTGTGGTCCTCGACGAGGCGCAACACATCAAGAACTCGGGCACCGTGCAGGCCAAGGCGGCGTTCGCGATCCCCGCGGATCACAAGCTGGCGCTCACCGGAACGCCGGTCGAGAATCGTCTCGACGAGCTGAGGTCCATTCTCGACTTCGCCAATCCGGGCATGCTCGGTAGGCCGTCGGATTTCCGAAAGCGATTCTCGGTTCCGATCGAGCGCGAGAACGACGAGAGCGCGGTTTCGCGTCTGCGCGCCATCACGTCGCCGTTCATTCTGCGTCGCGTCAAGACCGATCCGACAGTCATCTCGGATCTGCCCGAGAAGAACGAGATGACCGTGCGCGCCAACCTCACGGCCGAGCAGGCTGCGCTGTACAAGGCGGTCGTCGACGAGATGATGGCGCAGATCGCCGACGCGAAGGGCATGAAGCGCAAGGGCGCGGTGCTGTCCGCGCTGACTCGCCTCAAACAGGTGTGCAATCACCCCGCCCATTTCCTGTCCGACGGCTCGCCGGTGCTCAAGAGGGGTCAGCATCGTTCCGGCAAGATCGGCTTGGTGGAGGACATGCTCGACTCGATTCTCGGCGACAACGAGAAAGCGTTGTTGTTCACGCAGTTTCGGGAGTTCGGTGAGCTCGTGGCACCCTACTTCGCCGAACGATTCGGCACCGAGGTGCCGTTCCTCCACGGCGGGGTGAGCAAGGCCAAGCGCGACGAGATGGTGGAGAAGTTCCAGAGCGACGACGGTCCGCCGATCATGATGCTCTCGCTCAAGGCCGGCGGCACCGGGTTGAACCTCACGGCCGCCAACCATGTTGTTCATCTCGATCGTTGGTGGAATCCGGCGGTGGAGAATCAGGCGACGGACCGGGCCTTTCGCATCGGGCAGCGCAAGAACGTCGAGGTGCGCAAACTGCTGTGCGTGGGCACCGTGGAGGAACGGATCGACTCGATGCTGGTCTCCAAGCAGGACCTGGCGAATCTGGCGGTGGGCACCGGCGAGAACTGGGTGACCGAGATGGACACCGCGGAGCTGCAGGAACTGTTCCGCCTCAGTGAGGATGCGGTGGGGGAGTGATGGTCGACTTCTCGCAGTACGGCAAGCGTCGAAAAGCCAAGGGCGGCATCGAGTCCAGAAACAAGCGCGGTGCCTTCGGGCAGACGTGGTGGGGCAGGCATTTCGTGGCGGCCATGGAAGACCTCGCGGATCCGGGCCGGATCGCTCGGGGTAGAACGTATGCGCGCCAAGGGCAGGTGCTCACTCTCGGGGTCGAGCGCGGGCAGATATACGGCGAGGTGCAGGGCAGTCAGCTCGAGCCGTTCTCGGCCTCGGTCACCGTCGACCCGCTCACTCAGGGTGAGGTTGCCGCACTGGTCGGCCGGGTGCGTTCGAACCCCGGCATGCTGGCCGAGCTGGCCTCCAACGCCATTCCGCAGGCGCTGGCGTCGGTGTTGCTGCCGCACGACAAGGGGCAGCTCGATTTCGACTGCACGTGCCCCGACGACGGGTGGCCCTGCAAACACGCGGCGGCGCTGATGTACATCGCCGCCGAGCACATCGACGCATCCGCCGCCACCATCCTGACACTGCGTGGAGTCGATCTCGATCAACTGATCGAGGGCGTCGGCGACGGGGACGACGAGTTCGACCCCGATGACTGGTTCGGCGATCGCGCGTCGTTCCCCCAACTTCCCCAGGTGTCGTTCGCTCCCGCGATGGACGATCTCGATCCGTTGATCCTGCGTCGAATCTTCCGCGCCGACGGCTCCTCCGAGGCCGAGGTCAGTCGCGCCGGTGCCGATCTGAGGCAGTTCTACGACCGAATGTGACGACTTCTGGACTTACGTGGACATCCGACTATAGGATGGGCGTACTTCACTTTCCACGCTCGAGGACGGACAAACTCCATGGCTCGCGAACTCACGCACTTCATCGGCGGCAAGCACGTCGCCGGCACCTCCGGAAACTTCGGGGACGTGTTCGACCCCAACACCGGCGAGGTTCAGGCCCGTGTTCCCCTGGCCGACGTATCCGAGGTCGAGGCCGTCATCGCCGATGCCGAACAGGCCCAACGTGAATGGGCCAAGTGGAACCCGCAGCGCCGAGCGCGAGTCCTGATGAAGTTCCTGCAGCTCGTCACTCGCGACACCGAGGAACTGGCCCGCCTGCTGTCCTCCGAGCACGGCAAGACGATTGCCGACGCCAAGGGCGACATCCAACGCGGCGTCGAGGTCGTGGAGTTCGCCGTCGGCGTTCCGCATCTGCTCAAGGGCGAGTACACCGAGGGTGCAGGCGGCGGAATCGACGTCTACTCGATGCGTCAGCCGCTCGGCGTCGTAGCCGGAATCACCCCCTTCAACTTCCCCGCGATGATTCCCCTGTGGAAGGCCGGCCCGGCCATCGCCTGCGGAAACGCATTCATCCTCAAGCCCTCCGAGCGCGACCCGTCCGTCCCGCTCAAGCTCGCCGAACTCTTCCTCGAAGCAGGACTGCCGCCGGGTGTGTTCAACGTCGTCAACGGTGACAAGACCGCCGTCGACGTGCTGCTCACCGACGACCGCGTCAAGGCGATCGGGTTCGTCGGCTCGACTCCCATCGCGCAGTACATCTACGAGACCGCAGCGAAGCACGGCAAGCGTGCACAGTGCTTCGGTGGAGCCAAGAACCACGCCCTGGTGATGCCCGACGCCGATCTCGACGAGGTCGCCGACGCCCTTCTCGGTGCCGCCTACGGTTCCGCGGGCGAGCGTTGCATGGCCATTTCCGTCGCGGTTCCGGTGGGTGAAGAGACCGCGGATGCGCTCGTCGCCAAGCTCACCGAGCGGGTTGCGAAGCTGAAGATCGGTCGCTCCGACGACGAGGACGCGGATTTCGGCCCGCTCGTGGGTAGCGATGCGTTGAAGCGGGTCAACGACTACACCCAGATCGGTGTCGACGAGGGTGCCGAGTTGGTCGTCGACGGGCGCGGTTTCAGCCTCGAAGGCCACGAGGGTGGGTTCTTCGCGGGCGCAACACTGTTCGACAGAGTGACGACCGACATGCGGATCTACAAGGAAGAGATCTTCGGGCCCGTCCTGATCGTCGTGCGCGCAAAAGACTACGAGGATGCGCTGCGTCTGCCCACCGAGCACGAATACGGCAACGGCGTGTCCATCTTCACCCGCGACGGCGACACTGCACGCGATTTCTGCTCCCGCGTCCAGGTGGGAATGGTCGGGGTCAACGTGCCGATTCCGGTACCGATCGCGTACCACACGTTCGGCGGTTGGAAGCGCTCGGGATTCGGTGATCTGAACCAGCACGGACCCGATTCGATCCGCTTCTACACCAAGACCAAGACCGTCACGCAGCGCTGGCCGTCGGGCACCAAAGAGGCTGCGGCACAGAATCACTTCGTCATTCCGAACATGGACTGATTCGGCGATGTTCACATTGAACGAGGACGAGCGGGCGATCAACGACACCGCTCGTGAATTCGCCGACGAGTTTCTGGCCCCGAACGCGGTCGAGTGGGACCAGAGCAAGCATTTCCCCGTGGACGTACTGCGCAAGGCAGCGGGACTGGGTATGGGCGGCATCTACATTCGCGAGGACGTGGGCGGATCGGGTCTGACCAGAGTCGATTCGGTGCGGATCTTCGAGCAGCTGGCCACCGGTGACCCGTCCATCGCGGCATACATCTCCATTCACAACATGGTCGCCTGGATGATCGACACCTACGGAACCGACGAGCAGAGGCAGCGTTGGCTGCCGGGCCTGTGCACGATGGATCAGCTGGGCAGCTATTGCCTCACCGAGCCAGGCGCGGGATCGGATGCCGCGATGCTCGGCACCAAGGCGGTGCGCGACGGTGACGAATACGTCTTGGACGGTGTCAAGCAATTCATCTCCGGCGCAGGCACTTCCGAGGTGTACGTCGTCATGGCGCGTACCGGTGCTCCGGGCCCTCGTGGCATCTCCGCGTTCATCGTGCCGAAGGATTCGGCGGGCCTCTCCTTCGGAGCCAACGAGAAGAAGATGGGGTGGAACGCTCAGCCCACTCGGCAGGTCGTTCTCGAAGGAGTCCGCATTCCGGCCGAGAATCTGCTCGGCAACGAGGGCGACGGGTTCCGTATCGCCATGAACGGACTCAACGGCGGACGCATCAACATCGCCGCGTGCTCGATCGGCGGAGCGCAGTCCGCTCTCGACAAGGCCGTTGCGTACCTGGCCGAGCGCAAGGCGTTCGGGGCACGGTTGCTCGATGCACAGGCGCTCCAGTTCCGACTGGCCGATTTCAAGACCGAACTCGAAGCCGCCCGCACGCTGCTGTGGCGGGCCGCGGACGCGTTGCAGAACGACGCTGCGGACAAGGTCGAGATGTGCGCGATGGCGAAGCGTTTCGGAACCGACACCGGTTTCGAGGTCGCCAACGGCGCATTGCAGCTGCTGGGTGGGTACGGCTACCTCAGCGAATACGGCGTCGAGAAGATCGTTCGTGACCTTCGAGTGCACCAGATTCTGGAAGGGACCAACGAGATCATGCGAGTGGTTGTCGCACGTTCGATCGTGGGTGCCGCATGAGTGACGTCATCCTCGAGGTCTCCGGCGGAATCGGTCGGATCACCCTGAACCGCCCCAAAGCGATCAATGCGCTCGATCATGCGATGGTGCGTGAGATCGCGCCGGCGTTGGCGCAGTGGGCAACCGACGACGCTGTCGACGTCGTCCTTCTGACCGGAGCCGGTGAGCGCGGACTGTGCGCAGGCGGAGACATCGTCTCCATCTACCACGACGCCAAGGACGGTGGCAGCGGCAGCAAGGAATTCTGGCGCGAGGAGTACATCCTCAACGCCGCGATCGCTCGATTCCCCAAGCCGTTCGTCGCCATCATGGACGGCATCGTCATGGGCGGAGGCGTCGGGCTCTCGGCACATGCCAACACTCGCATCGTCACCGAGCGATCGAGGATCGCGATGCCGGAGGTCGGAATCGGTTTCGTTCCGGATGTGGGTGGTACGTACCTACTTTCGCGTGCTCCGGGCGAGATCGGCACCCACTTCGCGCTCACCACGGCGCGGATGAATGCCGGCGACGCCATCGCAGTCGGTTTCGCCGATCACTACATCCCGTCCGACAAGCTGGAAGACTTCTACTCGGCACTCGAGACGGTCAGCGTCGGAGAGGCGGTCGCGACGTTCAGCGAGCCGGCACCGGAGTCCACGATTGCCCGTCAGCAGGGATGGATCGACGAGTGCTACGCCGGCGACGACGTTCAGGCCATCGTCGACGCTCTGGCAGCCAGCACGGTGCCGGAGGCGCAGAAGTCCGCGGAGGACATCGCGTCCAAATCGCCTGTGTCGCTGGCCGTGACGCTGAGGTCGCTGCGCCGGGCAGCCACGCTGCCGACGCTGGAAGCAGTGCTCGACGAGGAGTACCGCGTGTCGGTCGCATCCCTGAGCAGTCACGACCTCGTCGAAGGAATTCGAGCACAGGTGGTCGAGAAGGACCGCAACCCGCAATGGCAACCGCGTACGTCGGCAGACGTCACGCCCGAGGACGTCGATCGGTACTTCGCACCTCTCGGGGACGCGGAACTGGGCCTGTCGAACGCACACACAGAAGGTGAGCAGTCATGAGCGAGAAGACGATCGGCTTCATCGGCCTCGGCCACATGGGTGGACCGATGGCCGCCAATCTGGCTGCGGCGGGCTACACGGTGCAGGGTTTCGATCTGGTGCCCGCCGCGCTCGAGCAGGCCACGAAGGACGGCGTCACCGTGGTCGAATCGGCCGTGGCCGCCGTCACCGATGCCGACATCGTCATCACGATGCTGCCCAACGGCAAACTGGTACTCGGGTTGTACGCGGACCTGCTGCCTGCTGCCGCGCCGGGCACGTTGTTCATCGACTCCTCGACCATCGACGTCGCAGACGCACACACCGCGCACAAGCTGGTGCACGAGGCTGGCCACCGCAGTCTGGACGCACCGGTCTCCGGTGGTGTCGGGGGAGCGGCTGCGGGAACGTTGACATTCATGGTGGGCGGATCCGAAGAGGACTTCGCTTCTGCTGCAGCAGTTCTCGACGTCATGGGTCGCAAGGTGGTGCACTGCGGCGCAGCGGGCAACGGCCAGGCCGCCAAGATCTGCAACAACATGATTCTCGGAGTGTCGATGATCGCCATCAGCGAGGCGTTCGTGTTGGGGGAAAAACTCGGCTTGAGCAACCAGGCGTTGTTCGACGTGGCCTCGACTGCGTCCGGTCAATGCTGGGCGCTGACGACCAATTGCCCGGTGCCCGGTCCCGTACCGACGAGCCCCGCCAACAACGAGTATAAGCCCGGCTTTGCGGCGGCGCTCATGGACAAGGATCTGGGCCTGGCCGCCAATGCACTGCGCGACAACGGTGTCGAGGGTGTTCTGGGCCTACGGGCGGCCGAGTTGTACGCTCGCTTCAAGGAAACAACCGGGGGCGGCACCGATGTCGACTTCTCCGGCATCATCAACGACATCCGCGAGCGCTCGAACGGAGCAGACCTGTGAGTGACTACGAGACGATTCTGCTCGAACGTCGGGGACGCGTCGGCATCATCACGCTCAACCGTCCCAAGGCGTTGAACGCACTCAATTCTCAGTTGATGCGCGAGGTCGTCGCGGTGGTCGAGGAGCTCGACGCGGACTCCGACATCGGTGCAATTCTCATCACCGGTTCCGAGCGGGCCTTCGCGGCCGGGGCCGACATCAAGGAGATGCAGCCCAAGTCCTACATGGACGTGTATCTCGACGACTTCTTCGCCGCATGGGACCGATTGGCATCTGCTCGAACGCCGTTGATCGCGGCGGTGTCCGGTTACGCGCTCGGCGGCGGGTGCGAACTCGCGATGCTGTGCGACGTTCTGATCGCCTCGGACACCGCGGTATTCGGGCAACCCGAGATCAAGCTCGGCGTCATTCCGGGAATCGGTGGGTCGCAGCGCCTGACGCGTGCAGTGGGCAAGGCCAAGGCCATGGAGATGTGCTTGACCGGTCGCAACATGAAGGTCGAGGAAGCCGAGCGAGCAGGGCTGGTCTCGCGCATCGTGCCGGTCGCGGATCTCCTCGACGACGCCGTCGCGACCGCCACCACCATCGCCGAGATGTCGCTCCCGGTCGCCATGATGGCCAAGGAAGCAGTGAACCGATCGTTCGAGTCGAGCCTTCGCGAGGGTGTTCTGTTCGAGCGCCGCGTGTTTCACTCGACCTTCGCCACCGAGGACCAGAAGGAAGGCATGTCGGCCTTCATCGAGAAGCGAACGCCGAACTTCCAGCATCGGTAGCTGACCTTCGGGGTCGTTCCGCAGGCTCCACTCCCGGGCCCGCCCTACCTGTCGGGTGACAGGAGGGCGGCCCCGCGGGCCGAGACCAACTCCGGCATCGATGGCACCAGCGTCGTCAGGCCGGTTCGCAACTCGAGCGACCGCGCGATCGAGGTGATGTTCGCGCCGCCGCCCACCACGACGATGGACTGCGGTCTGGCACCGGACAATTCGATGGTCTGCTCCACCAACATGCCCGCGTACCGCACCGGTCCGGCGATCAGATCGTCGAAGTCGCGTCGGGTCAGCACATGCCGCGCCGCACCGGATGGATCGGTGGTGCTGACGACGGAGTCGACGCTCAGTTGCTCCTTGATGGACCGGCTGGCGTCGATTCCGATGCGAACACCGTTGGACGAGAGCAGCCGCCGAACCGAGTGATCGAGATCGTCGCCGCAGAACGTGGCCGTTCGCCGCGTCATGAGGGTGCGAGTGGACGCGAGGTCGATGACGGTGACAGTGGTTCCGGTGCTTCCGATATCGCACAACACGGTGACGCCGTGATTGGGCACCAGCCCGATGAAACGCAGATAGCGCACCTGCGCAGCGGTTTCCGGAACGAGCGAGGCCGTGCGCGCCGTACCGCTGGTGGCGACCGAGCCGGGATCGGTGGCAACCCGATAGGCGATGGCGGAGAACTGAACCGGGAGCGACATCGTCGCGGCGATGGAGTGGATGGCGTCGACGCCGGTGGCGATCGTGGTGGACAGCGACTGACCCGGGGCTCGGCGCACCGTCCTGGACACGATGGGTGTGCGGTGGGGGCTGTCCAGATACGTCAGAATTGCGCGTGCGCCGTGCGCACCCGCCCCGACCCCCAAAACCAGCACCCCGCCCCGCCCTTCAGCAGATCGGCTCCGACCTGTTCCTGGAGCAATTGCACCACGAACGGTACGGGTGTGCCATTGTCTTGTGACGAGTCACGATCGAACTCAGAACGATGTAGTGATGTTTTCACTGTCGAAATCGCCTGCATCCGAACGGAGTTCCGCCAAGATCCGAACGAGCGCCAGTAATTTGTCCCGTGCCAGTCCGGGGCGTGCGAACACCAGTGAGTTCAAGCGCTCTGTGGCCTCGACGGCCAAAGTGCGTCCCTGCTCGGTGATTTCGACCAGTGTGGTGCGCCGATCGCTCGGATGTGGGATGCGTCGAACGTATCCCACGGACTCGAGACGATCGACAGCGTTGGTCACGCTCGTGGGATGCACCTGCAGACGTGCGCTCGCCTTCGCCATCGGCAGAGCCCCGTTCTTGGTGAAGGTCAACAACGTCAGCAGCTCGTAGCGCGAAAAGGTCAGTCCCGTCGGCTTCAACGCTTCCTCGACCCGGGCGAGCATGATCTGCTGCGCGCGCATCAACGAGGTCACTGCGGCCATACCGTCGGCGGCGTCGGACCATCCGTGTTTGGTCCACTGGCGGTGTGCCTCTGCAATGGGATCGAGGGGAAGCGGAGACGGTGCTGGCATACCGACCATCCTCCCACGGTGTCCGGTTCCGGCGTCTACCGAATGACGACGCGAGGTACTGCGAGCGGAACTCGATCCGTGATCGCGGCGCGGGCAAGCGAGATCTGCTCGCGGGCTTCGGCTGTGCGGGCGGTATCGGTGTCGCCGGAGGCCAACGCGCGGTCCAGCAAGACCAGTTGAGTCAGTACGGCGTCGACGTTCTCGGAATCCTGTGCCGCCCGACCCACTCGCTCGGCGAGGCGAATTCCGGCCTGCACCACCATGGGGCTGCCGGTGCCGTAGATCCGCACCGCATCGAGGGCATGGTCGATCAGTGACGGAACCGCGACGCGGCGGGTGATCACCCGCACGGTGCCGTCGGAGCCGCACCGAGCACGGGAGGGCCTGGGACGCTGGACGACCGCGACCAGTCCGACCGTGAGATCGTCGATGGCGTTGCGTGCCGTGTACGGGTCGTTGACGCCCGTCGACAGGGCGCGCACAGCCATTTCGGTCATCTGCTCGACGGCGAAAGCGATGTCGTGCCGCGGTGTTCGACTGGTGCCGATGGCGAACGACCCTCGAACCCGTCCGACCGCGTCGGTGGAGATGTTCGCCGATCGATCGGCCAGAACATCGGCGAGCGGTTCACCGGCGACGACGTGTTCACCGGGCACTCGATGAACATCGATCACGGTGTCGGTGTCGCCAGCGATGTTCAGCACTGCGTCTTCGTCGATGTCGATGATCACCCCGGACTCCTCGGCCAGCACCGTCGTGGAGACGGGCGGCTTGACGATGCCCTCTGCCGACGCTGCATCGGCGGGTTGTTCGGGTGGGTAGAGCGCGTCGACGGACTCCGACAGTTCGTCGCGGACGCGGCCGGACAGCGTCGCCACCTGGATCGACTGTGCGATGTGATGAATGAAGTAGACGAGCACACCCACGTCGACCACCGCGAGTGCGACGGCAACGTTGACGGCGATGTCCGGCACGAAGACCGAGCCGTCGGATTCGATCGAGCGAATCGACCGCAGCACCATCAGCGAGTACAGGAACGTGGCACCGAAGATGCCGAGCACCACCTGATTGCCGCGATCGGCCATGAAGTTGCGCACCAGGCGGGGGCCGTACGAGGAACTGGCGGTGGCGAGGACGGAGATGGTGATGGAGAACGACGTCGCAGCCACGCCGAGCATGGACCCGCCGATGGCACCGAGGATGTCTCGGCTGCCGCTGGCACCCACGTGGTAGAGCAGCGAGCCCGTCAGATCCACCCGGGTATCGAGCAGATAGCGATCGAGACTCACCAGAGCCTGCGCGAGCACGAGTGCGACGACCCCGAGGACGGCGGGAATGAACCAGAACGATTCCCGCAGCTTCGCCATGTGTTCCTTCATGACGCACAGTCTTCCCGTAGGCGTCCGAATCAACCCTCGGTATTCGAATCCCGTCGCTCCGATCGATGCCGTGTCAGGCCAGCAGGGCCGGCTTTCGTGCCACGGTGACGGCCCAGTCGGCGTCCGTCCGCCAGGGCCGGAGATCCCACGTCGCGAATCGGTGCTCGAGGACGAAACCGACCGCCGCCAGATCCTCGTCGAGCATGTCCACGGTGTACTCCCTATCGGTGGCGAATCCGGTGACGAACACTCCGCCTTCGGTCAGGTGTGCCCAGATGCGTTGGAGCGCAGTGCGTTCGGTACCGGGCTTCATGAAGACGAGTACGTTGCCCGCTGCGACGGCCGCGTCGAACGTCCGGCCCAGATCGAGCGTCGTCAGATCGGCGACATGAACGTCGAGTTCGGGGTGTGCTCGCGCGGCCTCGGCCAGAACGGGATCGAGATCCACTGCGGTCACACGGTGTCCGCGGCGGTCCAACTCGACACCGAGTCGGCCGGTCCCGCATCCGGCATCGAGAATGCTCGACGCGGGGGAGACCACCGCGTCGACCATGCGGGCCTCGCCGTGCAGATCCACGCCGCGTTCGGCCAGGCGGTCGAATCGCTCGATGTAGCGCGCGGAATCGTCTGCGGAGTTCTCGGCTTGCCAGCGTGTGGTCACCCCGCCAGGGTAGGTCAGGTCAGGGAGTCGAGGGCCGACCGGGCTTCGGCCACGCGGATGCGGGCCGCGTCTAGTGCCGCCGCCGTCGACTCCGCCTGTACGACGCTGGCCTCGTGTGCTTCTCGTGCAGCCTGCTCTCGGGCTCCGGCGGCCTCCAGCTCGGCCTCGATTCGCTCGACTTCTTCTGCAGCGCTGTGCAGTTCGGACGCTTTTCGTTCGGTGTCCGCTTGGGCTTCGTCGACTTCGGTTCGCGCGGTATCGAGATCGGATTCGGCCGACTCGAGTTCGGCGAGCAGTCGGTTTCGTTCGGCTTCGTCGGTTTTATGCCGGTCGTCCTCGACCTCGGGAGAAACCGGGTCGTCCTCGGCGGCGTCGTCATCGTCGGGAGAGTCCGGAACGATCGACAGCAGCGCAGGCCCGAAGCCGCTGTACGTTTCGGCCACCACGGTTCTGCCTTTGCGGACGCGGTCGCGTATCTCGGCGTCGGCCATCGCCGCGTTCAGGGTGTTGGAGATCTCGCGGGCTGCGTTGTCGCCGACGGTCGCCCCGAGGTCGCGTCCGAGCGCGACTGCTCGGTCGGTCAGTGCACGTATCGAAGTGCTTCGGGCAGTGGACAATTCACGCAGTCGGGGGCCGTCGCCGCACTGCTGTGCTCGTTCGAGTTGCTCACCCAGATCGAACAGTTCCGCCAGGGCCGATTCGTCTCGGCGAGCGAGTGTGTTCACCAACCACGCCACGAGAGTGGGTTTGCGCAGGGCGCCGATGCGGGTGGCACCGGCTTTGTCGCCGGCCTTCTTGAACCGGGTGACGTATGCCGCACGATGCGAGACGAAATCAGCGGGAGGGAGTGAGTACAGGTCGTCGACGACGGTCTCGACTCGGGGGAGATTCTCGGACATCGAAGTCCACCGTCTCGTTCGAGCAGCCACCGTACGACGGTGACGTGCGTGAAAGATGTGTGCCCCCGGCAGGATTCGAACCTGCGGCCTTTCGCTCCGGAGGCGAACGCTCTATCCCCTGAGCTACGGGGGCGCACCGGACGAACCGGTGTGCCTGTTGGGCTGTACGAAAGACTAGCGCATCCGCGACCCGAGCCGAAATCACCCCTCGGGCAGCGGCTGCGCACCCTTCTCGGCGAGCATCTGCTTCATCAGCGTCGACTCGCTGGTCTGGGTGGCGACCATGGAGTTCGCCAGATTGATCACCGCCGGTGACTGCGCGTGAGTCTGCGCGTACTCCATCATCGCCAGGCCGCCCTCGTGGTGGCGCAGCATGAGTTGCAGGAACATCACGTCGACATCCGAGCCGGTGGCCTGGCGAAGAGCGGCGAGCTCAGCGGAACTGGCCATGCCCGGCATGGCCCTGGTGGGATCCGAGGACCCGGGATCCATGGACATTCCGCCCATCGAGTGACCGTGAGAGTCGTCCTCGGCCATCCAGTTCATGTAGCCGTCGGTCGAGATCGGTGCTCGGTCCCACAGGGCCAACCAGCCCTGCATCTGTCCCACCTGGTTCTGCTGCGAGGTGAGCATGTCGAACGCCAGGCTCTTGACTGCCTGATCCGGCGCGTTGGTCAGCGCCACCGCCGCCATCTCGATCGCCTGGTTGTGGTGCACGGTCATGTCCTGCGCGAAGCCGACGTCCACCGAGTCCGCAGCAGGTGCGGTGTCGTCGTCCCGGAACGGACTCTGCACCAGAAAGCCCAGCGCGAAACCGATCGCCAGCACGGCGATCAGCGCCAGCGCCACCAGCGCGGTGCGCTGGCTCGGCTTGGTGGCGGACGCGGTGGCGTCCGCGCTGTCGGTTGTCGTCGGCTCGGTCATCAGTTGGTGGGGACCTGAAGATCGCTCGGCAGCTGAACTCCGCCGGTGCCGCCGGTCTCGCTTGCATCGGGGGTGATGCCGGCACCGTCCATCGGTACCGCGTCCGCGCCGGGTGCAGAGGCGTCGAACAGGGGTGGGTTGTCCGGATCGAATGCGTTGTCACCGGTTCCCGGGACCGATGCGCAGCTGGCGCCGACCTCGGGGTAGGCGAAACGGTTGAGGCGCAGGGCGGAGATGAACTGGCCGATGCGTTCGTCGTCCACGCTGTCCAACTTGAGCTGGTGGCCCCAGGACTGCAGCGAGACCGGGGAATCGAGGCCGGGGTACGGCGACATCATCATCTGCGTTTCACCGTCGACGCGATCGGCCAGCGACTGGACCTGGTCCTCGTTCAGATCGTCGGGGTTGTAGGTGACCCAGACGGCACCGTGCTCGAGCGAGTGCACGGCATTCTCGGTGCGAATGGCCTCGGGGTACACGATTCCCGTGCAGGTGGCCCACACGGCATCGTGCGGTCCACCGAACGGCGGCGACTGGTCGTAGGCGACCCGCTGCGTGCGCCCGACGTGCAGAGCCGCGGGGTACTCCTGGATCGCGACACCCTCGATGCCGGTCGACGGATCCTGATTGGCCTCGCTCGGCGCGAACTTCTGCGCCTCGGCGCGGTCCTGGTACTTCGGATACAGATTGATCCCGAGGCCCGCAACGAGACCGACGACGACAACGACACCGGCAACCGTCAGCCAGGGAATCTGCCTGCCCGTCGCGGTGGGCACGCCGCCCTTCTTCTTGCGAGCTGACTTCTTGTTGGCTGCATTGATGGCTTTGTCTGCCTTCGCAGCCGACTTGTTCTGACTGCCTTTGTCGGGACCCGTTGGCATCGCTGTAGTTGCTCTCTCAGTCGTGGAAAGGTGGTGTTCGGTTGCGCTGGTGATGCGTATCTGCTGGTGACAGCATCGTCCGATGACCATCAGCGCAGAGCGCCCTCACTGTACGTTCTCTGCCTGAGAGCGTGCTCAGAGCCTGCGCGGACCGCGCAGGCCGAGGTTGCTCGCCGGCAGACGGGCAGTGGATGCGAGGACGCCGCGCACCAGCCAATAGGATAGCTACCTGTGACTCCCGCCGATCTTGCCGAATTGCTTCACGCGACCGCCGCGAAGGTGCTTGCCGACCGCGGCCTGGATGCATCAGTCCTCCCTGCGAAGCTGACCGTCGAGCGTCCTCGCAATCCCGAGCACGGCGACTACGCGACCAACGTGGCACTCCAGGTCGCGAAGAAGGCCGGAGCCAACCCCCGCGACTTCGCCGGCTGGCTCGCCGAGGCTCTCGCGGCCGAGGCCGCGATCGACAGCGCCGACGTCGCAGGTCCCGGGTTCCTGAACATCAGGTTGGCCGCTGCAGCGCAGGGCGAAATCGTTGCCCGCGTGCTCGCCGAAGGCGCGGCCTTCGGCAGCGGTTCCTCGATGACGGGCAAGAAGGTCAATCTCGAGTTCGTCTCGGCCAACCCGACCGGTCCGGTGCACCTCGGCGGTACCCGGTGGGCAGCCGTCGGCGATGCACTCGGTCGGATCCTGACCGCCCACGGGGCCGAGGTCACTCGCGAGTACTACTTCAACGATCACGGCGCACAGATCGCCCGATTCAGCCGGTCGCTGATCGCCGCGGCCAAGGGCGAACCCGCTCCGGAGAACGGCTACGCAGGCGAGTACATCGCCGAGATCGCGGAGCAGGTGCTGGTGCAGGAGCCGGAAGCGCTCGCGCTGGCACCCGAGGCCCAGGAAGAGACGTTCCGAGCGATCGGCACCCAGCTGATGTTCGACCGGATCAAGGCCAATCTGCACGAGTTCGGTGTCGACTTCGATGTCTACTTCCACGAGAATTCGCTGTTCGACTCAGGTGAGGTCGAGAAGTCGGTCGAGTACCTCAAGAGCTCGGGGAGCCTCTACGAGGAGGACGGTGCCTGGTGGCTACGGTCCACCGAGTACGGCGACGACAAGGATCGTGTCGTCATCAAGAGCGACGGCAACGCCGCCTACATCGCCGGCGACATCGCCTACTTCCAGAACAAGCGGCAGCGCGGTTTCGATCTGTGCATCTACATGCTCGGAGCGGACCACCACGGATACATCGGACGCCTCAAGGCGGCCGCAGCTGCGTTCGGAGACGACCCCGCGACCGTCGAGGTACTGATCGGCCAGATGGTCAACCTGGTGCGCGACGGTGTGGCCGTGAAGATGAGCAAGCGTGCCGGAACCGTCATCACCCTCGACGACCTGGTCGAAGCCATCGGCGTCGACGCCTCCCGGTACGTCATGATCCGGTCGTCCGTCGACTCCAGCATCGACATCGACCTCGCCCTGTGGGCGAGCGCCAGCAACGAGAACCCGGTGTACTACGTCCAGTACGCCCACGCCCGCCTGGCCTCACTCGCGCGCAATGCCGCCGAACTGGGAATCAGCGCGCAGCAACCGGATCTGAGCCTGCTCACCCACGAGCAGGAAGGCGAGCTGATCAGGACGATCGGCGAGTACCCGCGAGTGGTGGCCAGCGCCGCCGAACTACGCGAACCACACCGGATCGCCCGCTACCTCGAAGAGCTGGCGGGTGCCTACCACCGTTTCTACGGTGCGTGTCGAGTACTTCCACAAGGAGACGAGGAGCCCGGACCTGTGAACACCGCACGACTGGCGTTGGGGAACGCGACCCGGCAGGTCCTGGCCAACGGCCTCGAACTGCTCGGGGTCAGCGCACCGGAGCGCATGTGAGCGCACATCCGGCAGGACCCAAGCATGCCGACGCCCCCGCGAAGGAGTCGATGTCCCATCGCCCGGCCGACGCGTCGGAGATGACGACGCTGCCCGAGCAGGTGTGGCCCCGCAACGCCGAGCGCGGTGAGGACGGAACCGTCCGGCTCGCCGGAGTGTCGGTCACCGATCTCGCGGAGCAGTACGGCACACCGTTGTTCGTCGTCGACGAGGACGACTTCCGTTCGCGCTGCCGTGAGATGGCCGCCGCTTTCGGGGCGCCCGAACGAGTTCACTACGCCTCCAAGGCTTTCCTGTGCGGAGAGATCGCACGCTGGGTGGCCGACGAAGGGCTCTCTCTCGACATCTGTTCCGGAGGCGAGTTGGCCATCGCGTTGGCTGCCGGATTCCCGGCCGACCGAATTGCCATGCACGGCAACAACAAATCGGTCGCCGAGCTCGAGGCGGGCGTGCGCGCAGGCGTCGAACATGTGGTGCTCGACTCCAACATCGAGATCGACCGTCTCGACGGCGTCGCCGGTGCGGCCGGTGTGGTGCAGGACGTTCTCATTCGCATCACCGTCGGTGTCGAGGCGCATACCCACGAGTTCATCGCCACCGCGCACGAGGATCAGAAGTTCGGATTCTCGCTCGCCGACGGCTCTGCGCTCGACGCCGTCCGGCGCGTGTTCGCTGCCGACAACCTTCGCCTCGTCGGACTGCACAGTCACATCGGTTCGCAGATATTCGAGGTCGACGGCTTCGAGTTGGCAGCGCACAAGGTCATCGGTCTGCTGCGAGACATCGTCTCGGAGTTCGGCGTCGACAAGACCGCGCAGATCTCGACTCTGGCTCTCGGTGGCGGCATGGGTATTTCGTACGTGCCGAGTGACGATCCGCCGCCGGTGGAGCAGCTCGCGGCGAAGTTGACCACCATCGTGGAGACCGAGTCCACTGCAGTGGGTCTACCGGTCCCGACGATTGCCGTCGAGCCGGGCCGCGCCATCGCCGGACCGGGCACCGTCACGCTGTACGAGGTCGGCACGATCAAGGATGTCACCGTCGACAAGTCGACGCGTAGGCGTTACATCAGCGTCGACGGCGGCATGAGCGACAACATCAGAACCTCGCTGTATCAGGCCGAATACGACTGTCGGCTGGTCTCTCGCACGAGCGATGCCGAGGCCGTCGTGGCTCGGGTGGTCGGAAAGCATTGCGAGAGCGGCGACATCGTCATCAAGAACACATGGATGCCGGCAGACGTCGGGCCGGGTGACTTGCTCGCGGTAGCGGCCACAGGGGCCTACTGCTACTCCATGTCCAGTCGCTACAACCTGCTGACGCGGCCCGCTGTGGTTGCGGTCAAGGACGGGCACTCGCGCCTGATCCTGCGGCGGGAAACCATCGAAGATCTGCTCAGCTTGGAGGTTCAGCCATGACATCGAAGCCGATAGGCGTCGCCGTACTCGGACTCGGAAACGTCGGCCGCGAGGTCGTTCGGATCCTCACCGAGAACGCTGACGACTTCGAGGCGAGAGTCGGTGCGCCACTGGAGATTCGGGGCATCGCGGTGCGTCGGGTCGACGGCGATCGTGGAGTTCCGGCCGAGCTGCTCACCGACGATCCCGCCGAGCTCGTGGGCCGCGACGACGTCGACATCGTCGTCGAGGTTCTCGGCGGCATCGACATTCCCCGCAAGCTGGTGCTCTCTGCCCTGGAGAAGGGCAAGTCCGTCATCACGGCGAACAAGGCCCTGCTGGCCGAGTACACCGGGGAACTGGCCGACGCGGCCGAGAAGTCACGTGCCGACCTGTATTTCGAGGCCGCCGTGGCCGGAGCCATTCCCGTCGTCCGCCCGCTGATGCAGTCTCTCGCGGGTGACCGTGTGAACAAGGTTGCCGGCATCGTCAACGGCACCACGAACTTCATCCTCTCGGCCATGGACGAGACGGGCGCGGACTACGCCGAAACCCTCGCCGAGGCAGGGCGTCTGGGCTACGCCGAGGCCGACCCGACCGCCGACGTCGAAGGCTACGACGCTGCATCGAAGGCCGCCATCCTGGCGTCCATCGCATTCCACACGCGGGTCACTGCCGGTGACGTCTACCGCGAGGGCATCAGCAAGATCACCTCGGACGATCTCGAAACCGCGAAATCCCTGGACTGCACCATCAAGCTGCTGGCCATCTGCGAGCGGATCGTCACGCCCAAGGGCAAGGAGCGAATCTCCGCTCGGGTCTACCCGGCGCTCGTTCCGCTGAACCACCCGTTGGCGTCGGTGAACGGTGCGTTCAACGCCGTGGTCGTCGAAGCAGAGGCCGCAGGCCGCCTGATGTTCTACGGCCAGGGTGCAGGCGGCGCGCCGACCGCGTCCGCAGTACTCGGCGACCTGGTGATGGCCGCTCGCAACAAGTTCTACGGCGGACGGGGTCCACTCGAATCCAAGTACGCCAAGCTCAAGGTGGCCCCCATGGGTGACATCCTCACTCGCTACTACGTCAGCATGCAGGTTGCCGACAAGCCAGGCGTTCTCGCCACCGTGGCGGCCGAGTTCTCCAAGCGTGACGTCAGCATCTCCACGGTGCGTCAGCAGGGCTCGGGTGACGGAGCCAGGCTCGTCGTCGTCACGCACCTCGCGGCCGACTCCGCACTGTCCGACACCGTTGCATCCCTCGAGCAGCTCGACGTCGTCGTTCACGTCGCCAGCGTTCTCCGATTGGAAGGCACCACCGTATGAGCGTCCACACCCCCTGGCCCGGTCTGATCGAGGCATACCGTTCGCGTCTGGCGATCGGCCCGGATTGGAAGACCGTCACGCTGCGCGAGGGCGGCACCCCGCTGTTGCCGGCCGGGCACCTGTCCGAACTGACCGGGTGCACAGTGCATCTCAAGGTCGAGGGACTCAACCCCACCGGCTCCTTCAAGGACCGCGGGATGACCATGGCCGTCACCGACGCGCTCGCCCGAGGTCAGGAGGCCGTTCTCTGCGCCTCGACCGGCAACACCTCGGCCTCCGCAGCTGCCTACGCGGCCAAGGCCGGAATGAGCTGTGCCGTCTTGGTTCCGCAGGGCAAGATCGCCATGGGCAAGCTCGCGCAGGCAGTCATGCACGGAGCCAAGATCATTCAGGTGCAGGGCAACTTCGACGATTGCCTCGAACTGGCCCGCAAGACCACGGCCGAGTTTCCGACCATCGGTCTGGTCAACTCCGTCAACCCCGTCCGCATCGAAGGCCAGAAGACCGCGGCCTTCGAGATCTGCGACGCCCTCGGCGACGCACCGGACATCCACGCACTGCCGGTCGGCAACGCAGGCAACATCACCGCGTACTGGCGCGGTTACTCGGAGTACTTCCGTGACGGTCTGACCACGCGC
The DNA here is from genome assembly GCF_001647185.1 of Rhodococcus sp. EPR-147. NCBI lineage: Bacteria > Bacillati > Actinomycetota > Actinomycetes > Mycobacteriales > Nocardiaceae > Rhodococcus > Rhodococcus sp. EPR-147. The sequence continues at coordinate 3,895 of NZ_LVCU01000137.1, read as the reverse complement.
AAGCCGCGGATGCTCGGAGTCCAGGCCGCGGGCGCTGCTCCGCTGGTTCACGGTGCGCCGGTGAAGGATCCGGAAACCATCGCCACCGCGATCCGGATCGGCTCGCCCGCATCCTGGAACGGCGCCGTCAACGCCAAGGAAGAATCGAACGGAGCATTCCGCGCAGCGACCGACGAGGAGATCCTCGAGGCGTACCGATTGATCGCCAAGACCGAGGGCGTGTTCGTCGAGCCCGCCTCCGCCGCCAGTGTCGCCGGGCTGCTCGCAGCTCGAAAGGAAGGCTGGCTCGAACCGGGCCTGACCGTCGTGTGCACGGTCACCGGAAACGGCCTCAAGGATCCCGATACGGCGCTGTCGGGAATGCCTGTCGTAGAACCCATTTCGGTCGATCCCGTCGCTGTCGCGGCTGCGCTCGAGCTGGCCTGAGTTGACGGAATCTCCGGCCATGACGACGACACTTCCCATCGGGCTCACGGTCACCGCGCGCGTCCCGGCGTCCAGTGCCAACATCGGACCCGGATTCGACAGTCTCGGAATCGCTTTGGGGCTGTACGACGAGATCGAGGTGACGACCACCGCGTCGGGACTGCGGATTCACGTCGACGGTGAGGGTTCGGCGGACGTGCCGTGGGGACCGACGCATCTGGTCGTACGCGCCATCGAGCGGGGTCTCGAAGCTGCCGGAGTGTGGGCCGACGGCTTGGATGTCCACTGCCGCAACGTGATTCCGCACTCAAGGGGGCTCGGTTCCTCGGCGTCGGCTGTGGTCGGGGGCCTCGCTGCCGCCAACGCACTGGCCGCGAAAGTGGATCGCTCGCTCGCGCTGTCGGAGGGTCAGCTGGTCCAGCTGTCATCGGAATTCGAGGGTCATCCCGACAATGCGTCGGCGAGTTGCCTCGGCGGTGCGGTGGTGTCGTGGAGCGAACCGCCCAATGCCAGTGTCACGGCGCGGAAGTATGCAGCCGTGCGGCTGGAGGTGCACCCGAGCATCAAGGTCGTCGTGCTCGTACCGTCCGAACGCTCGTCGACGTCGCACACGCGGGGATTGTTGCCCGAGTTGGTGCCCCACCGTGATGCGGCCTTCAACGTCAGCCGTAGTGCCCTCGCGGTGGTGGCGCTGACCGAGCGCCCGGATCTGCTGATGTCGGCGACGGAGGACCTGTTGCATCAAGGTCAGCGCGCTCAGGCGTTACCCGACACCACTCGCTGGATCACCACCTTGCGCGCGCGGTCCATCGCGGCCGTGGTGTCCGGTGCGGGCCCGACGGTCATGGCGCTGTGCACCGAGGAGTTTCCGGCCGATCTGCGCGAGGCCGCATCGGCCGAGGGGTGGCGGGTGCTCGACCTGGACGTGGCCGACGGAGTCACCGTCGCGTGACAGACGCGGCAGTAGGGTTCTTGCCGAGTGGGGACAACGGCGCTATGGTGAACCCTGTCCGTACATCGTGCGCTTCAGACGCCGGTTTCGTCAGGGCATTCAGGTCGCTGCATTCGGGGGATTCAAACGTCCGAGTGATGTGACGCTCCTGACTCGATCCTTCCCGTAGTTCTCTGCGGTCCGGATCGATGGTGTCGTCGACGGGGTGCGTCGAACATGAACGGCAATATCCGAGCTCGGCAGAACGCCGAACTGCGGAACGAACCCTCGGCTGCGCATCGAGCGAGCGAGGGAAGGAAAGGACCTCCGTGACCGATACGGAACTTATCTCTGCGCCCGAAACGTCACGCCGACGTGCTGGCCTGTCCGGAATGGTTCTCACCGAGCTCCGCAGCCTCGCTGGTGAACTCGGTATCAAGAGCGTTTCCGGGATGCGCAAGGGCGATCTGATCGCTGCGATTTCCGAGCGGCAATCGGGCAGCGCACCGGCCAAGACGGACGCACCGAAATCCGACGCACCCAAGTCGCGTCGCGCTGCTGCATCCGCGCCGGTCGTCGAAGATCGGCCTGCAGCCGAGGCGGCACCGAAGCAGTCGGCTCCAGAAGCGCCGTCCTCGGACGCGCCGGCGACGCAATCGGGCGACTCTGCCGATGCCGCTCCCGAGACGGGCCGCCGAACACGCGGACGTCGTGCCGCAGGTCGGCGAGCCGGTGCTCCCGAACAGCTCCCACTCGACGACAGCAACGATTCGGCCGGATCCGCTCCCGCGGCGACCGATTCACCCGCAGTCGCGCCGCAGGCGGAGAAGCCGGACGAGACCGGCGACAGCGCCGCGACCGAGCGCCCACGCCGTAGTCGCGGCGACCGCAACCGCCAGGACGGGTCGGAACGCGAACCCCGTGACGCCGACGGCAACCGCGACAACGCGAACCGCGACTCCGGAAGCCGCAATCAAGGGGACCGGGACGGCTCCAACCGCGAGAACGGCAACCGTGACAACGGAAACCGGGACAATGGAAACCGCAATCAGGGTGACCGCGACAACCGCGACGGCGGTGGTCGTAATCAGGGCGGACGCAATCGCAACCAGGGCGACGGTCGCAACGACAACCGCAACGAGGATCGCAACAACGGTCCCCGCGACAACCGCGACAACAACCAGGACGACGACGGCGAAGGGCGCGGACGTCGGGGACGTCGGTTCCGTGAGCGCCGTCGCGGACGCGACCGTGGGGAAGGCAACGACGGTGGCGGTGGCCGCGAGCGCGATACCGAGATTCGCGAGGACGATGTTCTTCAGCCGGTAGCCGGCATCCTCGATGTTCTCGACAACTACGCGTTCGTCCGTACCTCCGGCTACCTCGCCGGACCCAATGACGTCTACGTGTCGATGAACCTGGTTCGCAAGAACGGCCTTCGCCGCGGCGACGCGGTGACCGGTGCGGTTCGGGTGGCACGCGAAGGCGAGCAGTCCAGCCAGCGGCAGAAGTTCAACCCGCTCGTGCGTCTGGACACCGTCAACGGGGGAGAGGTCGAGGCCGCGCGCAAGCGTCCGGAGTTCGGCAAGCTCACCCCGCTGTACCCCAATCAGCGGTTGCGTCTCGAGACTCAGCAGAACATCCTGACCACGCGCATCATCGACCTGGTGATGCCGATCGGCAAGGGTCAGCGCGCACTCATCGTCAGCCCGCCCAAGGCAGGTAAGACGAGCGTCCTGCAGGCCATCGCCAACGCGATCGCCATCAACAATCCCGAGTGCTACCTGATGGTCATCCTCGTCGACGAGCGTCCCGAGGAAGTGACGGACATGCAGCGCTCCGTCAAGGGCGAGGTCATCGCGTCGACGTTCGACCGGCCGCCGGGCGACCACACCGCGGTGGCCGAGCTGGCGATCGAACGGGCCAAGCGTCTGGTCGAAGCCGGCCAGGACGTGGTGGTTCTGCTCGACTCGATCACCCGTCTGGGACGTGCGTACAACAACAGCTCGCCCGCATCGGGCCGAATCCTGTCCGGTGGTGTCGACTCGACCGCGCTGTACCCGCCGAAGCGGTTCCTCGGCGCGGCTCGCAACATCGAGCACGGTGGTTCGTTGACGATCATCGCCACGGCCATGGTCGAGACCGGATCCACCGGTGACACCGTGATCTTCGAGGAGTTCAAGGGCACCGGCAACGCCGAGCTCAAGCTCGATCGCAAGATCGCCGAACGCCGCGTGTTCCCGGCAGTGGACATCAACCCGTCGAGCACCCGCCACGACGAGTTGCTCCTTGCTCCCGACGAGGCCGCCGTCGTACACAAGCTGCGGCGCGTGCTGTCCGGACTGGACTCGCATCAGGCCATCGACCTGCTGGTCGACCGTCTGAAGAAGAGCAAGAACAACCTCGAGTTCCTGATGGAAGTCTCCAAGACTGCGCCGGGCGGGGCGAACGACTGACAATTGTTTCCCGGATCTTTCGTCCGGGGAACAAGCCGACAGGTGCGCGCGTTGTAAGCATCTGTCGGCACAGAAGTACCGG
>NZ_LVCU01000136.1:0-12007 GCF_001647185.1 Rhodococcus sp. EPR-147 | reverse complement strand
CAGAAGATTCTCGACACCGGCGGCCGCGTCGCTCGCTTCGAGGCTCGCTACGGCAAGCGCGCCGGTAAGAAGGCCGACGCAGACAGCTAGCTGTTTCGCCGACGCCCGTCCTGTGCATCACAGGACGGGCGTCGGCTTTTTTGTGTCCACATTCAGTTGCACCGGCGTTCGAGAGTGAGTCATCAACATGGCGAGAACAGACAAGCCTTCGGCCATCGACGACATCCTCGCCGAACACTCCGGACTCGAGCAGCAACTCGCCGACCCAGCTCTGCACAACGACCCGTCCGCGGCCCGCAGAGCAGGCAAGAGGTTCGCCGAACTGGCCCCCATCATGTCCGCGCACACCAAGCTGACCTCCGCGCAGGACGACCTCGAAGCCGCGCGTGAGCTCGCCGCCGACGATTCCTCGTTCGCGTCCGAGATTCCCGAACTCGAGGCGACCGTGCTGCACCTCGAGCAGACCCTCACCGACCTGCTCGCACCACGCGACCCGCACGACGGCGACGACATCGTGATGGAGGTCAAGTCGGGCGAGGGCGGCGAGGAATCGGCGCTCTTCGCGGCCGATCTCGCGCGGATGTACGTGCGCTACGCGGAACGCCGCGGGTGGCGGGTCGAGGTGCTCGACGCGAACGTCTCGGACCTCGGCGGATACAAGGACGCGACGCTGTCGATCAAGACCAGGGATCCCCTCGACGGCGTCTGGGCCCGGCTGAAGTTCGAGGGCGGCGTCCACCGCGTGCAACGGGTACCGGTGACCGAATCGCAGGGGCGCGTGCACACGTCCGCGGCCGGCATCCTGGTGTATCCCGAACCCGACGAGGTGGAAGAGGTTCAGATCGACGAAACCGATCTGCGCATCGACGTCTACCGCTCGTCCGGCAAAGGTGGCCAGGGCGTCAACACCACCGACTCCGCAGTCCGAATCACGCACCTGCCGACCGGGATCGTGGTGACCTGTCAGAACGAGCGGTCTCAGCTGCAGAACAAGGCACGCGCGATGCAGGTACTTGCAGCTCGCCTGCAGGCAGCAGCAGAAGAAGCGGCCGACGAAGAGGCATCGGCAGGCAGGGCCAGCCAGGTGCGCACCGTCGACCGCTCGGAGCGGATCAGAACCTACAACTTCCCCGAGAACCGCATCACGGACCACCGGATCGGCTTCAAGGCACACAACCTCGACTCACTTCTGGACGGCGAGATGGATGCGTTGCTCGACGCGCTGGCCAAGGCGGACCGCGACGCGCGCATGCAAGCAGAGTAGCTGCGGCACATAGCTTTACAGATTTCGCCGGGCTGCTGCACCGAAACGTGCGATACCCTGGCGGCCAGGTTCGACCCCGCAACAGCGCCCGAGAGGCACACCAGACATGAACCAGGTCCTGACCCCCGCAGGCGAGAACGCCGTGTCCGAGCTGTCCTCGCGCTACGGCATCTCGACCGATGCCGTCCGCACGATGCTCGACGCCGTCAACAACGGCCGCGGCAGCATGGCTCAGTTCAACATCCCCGAGCTCGGCGGCAGTGGGCAGTGGATGCGCGGCGGAATGACCATGGTGGGCAACATGTTCGACCACGGACTCAAGAGCCGGGTCGACGGTCTCTGCCGAGACCTGTCGGCGGTGCTGTCTCAGCATCAGGTGTACCCGCCCAGGGAGACCGGCAGCAGCTCGTTCGGTGGCAGCTCGTTCGGCGGCGGCTCGTGGTGGCCCTCGGACCTCGGTGCGCCGAGCTCGAGCGGTGGTCAGAACGGCTCGCAGTACGCAGTGTTTCCGGGATCTCGACGCCTCGCGGTGTTGGTCGGCGGCGAACTGGCCGTGTACGACACTCTCGATCACTCCATCGGCGGAGTCCAGCAACAGCAGGGTGGTGGACCGGGCTCGCTCGAGTTCACCAGTCAGTACGGCACGTTCACCGCAGGCAGCCTGCCTCGAGTCGATCAGCAGTCGGGCGGGACGAACTCGCAGAACCAGTCGACGCCGCAACCCGCTCCGCAGACCTACGCGCAACCGTCCTCGTCGCAACAGTCTTCGCAGTCCTCGAACCAGTCGCCCCAGGGCAACCCGTCAGGTGTGGACATCTCCGACATCACGGCTGCGATCGAGGCTCTCGCGGGTCTGCACGCGAAGGGCTTCCTCACCGACGACGAGTTCCACGCCAAGAAGTCGGAGTTGCTGGGACGCGTGTGACCGGGTTGTCGGTGCCTCGTGGCAGGCTGTTCGAATGAGCCGCAAGCCGTTACGCCTGGCCATCCTCGAAGCAACGTCGATGCTCGACGCTGCCGGTGTGCCGAGCCCACGGGTCGATGCGGAGCTGCTCGCCGCACACCTCGTCGGCGTGGACCGCGGCCGTCTCGGTCTGGTTCCTCTCGTCGAACCCGAGGTCGTCGAAGCGTACTTCCGAACCGTCGAGCAGCGCGCGAAACGTATTCCGCTGCAATACATCACGGGAACGACCTCGCTGGGCAACATCGACGTCGAAGTAGGGCCGGGCGTGTTCGTACCCCGGCCGGAAACCGAACTGTTGTTGGCCTGGGCACTCGCGTTCCTCGAAAACGTCGACCACCATCCGCCGGTGATTCTCGATCTGTGCACGGGCTCGGGGGCACTGGCACTGGCGATCGCCAACGCCCGGCCCGATGCCGTCGTCCATGCCGTCGAGCTCGACCCGTCGGCGTTGGCATGGGCCCGGCGCAATGCCGACCTGTGCAGCGGCCACGGCGATACCCCGATCACGCTGCACCACGGCGACGTCACGGCACGAGATCTGTTGACCGAACTCGACGGCGCTGTCGACATGATCGTCGCAAACCCGCCCTACATCCCGGAGGGGGCAGACCTCGATCCCGAAGTGATCGATCACGATCCACACATGGCGCTGTTCGGCGGTTCGGACGGGCTGTCCGTCATCGAACCGATGATCGGCAACATCGCCCGCTGGCTTCGGATCGGCGGCGGCGTCGCTATCGAACACGACGACTCCAATGGCGGCGAGGTGGCGGCGCTGCTGTCTCGGCGACGAGTGTTCACCGAGGTCACCGCGCATCCGGATCTGGCGGGTAGGCCCCGGTTCGTCGTCGCCGCACGGGCGCACCCGGCCCAGGCCTGACGACGGGAACGGCAGGCGGGCGACACCTGACATCACTTCGTTATCGAAGGTGGAAGGATGGGTGCCGTGAGTACCGTCTACGACTGCCGTGAAGCCGACGCGCGCACTGCTGGATTGACCGCTGCCCGCGGTGCCCTCAAATCCGGCCGACTGGTCGTCATGCCTACCGACACCCTGTACGGAATCGCAGCCGATGCATTCGACGGCAGCGCTGTCACGGATCTGCTGCGCGCCAAGGGCAGGGGCCGCGATATGCCGGTTCCCGTGCTCGTCGGTTCCTGGAACACCATCGACGGCCTGGTCCAGAGTGTCCGGCCACGCACCCGAGATTTGATTCGCGCCTTCTGGCCCGGTGCGCTGAGCATCGTCGTGCAGCAGGCTCCGTCCTTGGCCTGGGATCTGGGCGACGCCCAAGGCACCGTCATGTTGCGGATGCCGCTCCACCCGGTTGCGCTAGAGCTGTTGCGCGAGGTGGGCCCGCTCGCGGTGTCCAGCGCCAACATCTCCGGCAGTCCACCCGCCACCACCGTGACGGAGGCTCGGGATCAGCTCGGCGGCTCGGCCGCGGTGTACCTGGACGGGGGGCCGGCCGACCACGCGGTGGCGTCGACCATCATCGATCTGACCAGCGATCGAGCACGAATTCTGCGGGTCGGTGCCATTCCCACCGAGAAGATTGCCGAGGTTCTCGGTGTCACCGCCGAAAGCCTGGTCCCGGGAGCGTCCTGACATGGCTGTCCATCCCGCACGCCTCCGCGCATGAGCGTCGCTCGGGGCGGTGTCCTTCACGGAAGTGTCGACGTACTCGCTCAGTCGAATCTGGGTGCAGGCGTACCGATTCGCGAACTGCTCCTGGTGTTCCTCACCGCAGCGGTGGTGACGTTCTTCGCCACCGGCGGTGTTCGTGTGGCGGCCGTCAAGTTCGGTGCCGTCGCGGTTCCTCGTGATCGTGACGTCCACGTACAGGCCACCCCGAGGCTCGGGGGAGTGGGCATCTACGTGGGCATGCTGGCTGCGTTGCTCTTCGCGTCACAGCTGCCTGCGCTGGCTCGCGGATTCGACGTCGCTTACAACCGCGACATTCCGGCCGCGCTGGTTGCCGGCTTCGTGATCGTGCTGGTCGGCGTCATCGACGACCGATGGGGTCTGGATGCCCTGACCAAGTTCGTCGGCCAGGTGACGGCGGCCGGGGTCCTCGTCATCATGGGCGTGAGCTGGGTCGTGCTCTACCAGCCGTGGGGAGGCGAGCCCGGTCAACCGGGTAGCACCCTGGTGCTCGACCAACTGCAAGCCGGACTGGTGACCGTGCTGATCACCGTCGTGATCGTCAATGCGATGAACTTCGTCGACGGACTGGACGGGCTGGCGGCCGGCCTCGGGCTCATTTCCTCGGTGGCGATCTGCATCTTCTCGGTGGGGTTGCTGCAGGAGCAGGGGGGAGACGTCGGCGTCTACCCACCGGCGCTGATCGCAGCGGCGCTGGCGGGCGCGTGCCTGGGGTTTCTGCCACACAACTTTCAACCCGCTCGCATCTTCATGGGCGATTCGGGATCGATGCTCATCGGTCTGACGCTCGCTACGATCTCGACCAGTGCGTCCGGGCGGATCCCGTTGACGGCGTACGGCCCGCGCGATCTGCTGGGTCTACTGTCGCCGCTTCTGCTGGTCGGGGCTGTGATGCTCATCCCGATTCTGGACCTGCTGCTGGCTGTCATTCGCCGCACCCGGGCCGGACGGAGTCCCTTCAGCCCCGACAAGATGCACCTGCACCATCGGCTGCTGCAGATCGGACATTCGCATCGCCGAGTGGTGTTGGTGATCTACCTGTGGGTCGGTGTCCTCGCCTTCGGGGCGGTCGGGTCGTCTCTGCTGGACCGCCGAATAGTGGTGCTTCTGGTTGCCGCAGGTCTGGTGTTCGCGCTGGTCGTCACTGCTGTGCCCACGCTGCGGGTGGACCGATCGCAGGGCTCGGAACCGCGAAGTGCTCGACGGGGCTCTTGATCCCGTCGGCTGTACGCGCCCGCGTGCTGGGTACCCTCGACAACTGTGACCTTCACTCCGCAGTCCATGCCCGACCAATTCGCCCCGCTTCGCGCCGCGGTTCGATACGGACTCATCGGACTGGTGGTGCTCACGGTGGTGAGCGTCGGAGTCGCCGTCGCGGCGGCCGGAACACCTGGTCTGTGGGGATCTCTCATTGGTGTTGCCATCGGCGGAGGCTTCGTCATCACGACGGTGTTGTCGGTGGCGCTCACCACGCGTTTTCCGGCCTCGGCCGTCGGAGCACTGCTTCTCGGCGGTTGGTTGGTGAAGATGGTGATCGCGCTGATCGTGCTGGTCGCACTCAAGGACGCCGACTTCTACAACCGGTACTCCTTGGGGCTGACGATTCTGGGAGCGCTCGTGGTCGTGCTCGGCGCGGAGGTCTTCGGGGTCGTCAAGACGAAAGTCGCCTACGTGGACAGCGTTCCCACCGAGGGCAAGACCGACAATCGGTAGTACGACAGGCTGTCGTAATCGGTTAAGCTGAGGGCCGCCTACACAACGTCGTAGTTCTGTTGATAAAGTTTGCATCAAGCGGTGGGCAAGACTGGGACGAAAGAGACTTTTTCCCCGGACTGGACCCCCGCAGGTAGCAGTCAGCGTGAGCTTCCTTACAGTAGGCCCGGAGTCAACGACTTCGGCAACGTAAGGTTCCGCCCTGAGAGTTGCCGAGTCGACGTGAGTCGCCGACACCCGACAGACGCTTGGCCGATGAAGACCGGGCCTCAGCCTCTGACGATTGCGAGCCGATTTTCGTCGACTTGATAGATCGTCATTGTCCGATCGAACCGCAGTCGTTACCCGGCTGCGGCCCGAACACGGGAGAGACCGCTGAGCGTCACCACCCTGGCTGCGGAATACAGTCCGCCGTCACTATCCGATTTCTTTCCTCCCGCGGTGCTGTTCGAGGGGACCCCGTTCGAGCTCGACAGGCTGATGCTCATCCGCATCCTGATGTCGGCGATTCTGATCATCTTCATGGTGGTTGCCCTCCGCAGCCCGAAGATCGTTCCGCGTGGTCTTCAGAACGTCGGCGAGATCGCTCTCGATTTCGTTCGGATCCACGTCGCAGAAGATGTGCTCGGTAAAGAACAGGGTCGTCGATTCCTGCCCGTCATCATGACCATCTTCTTCACGGTGTTCGCGGTGAACGCGAGCGCTGTCATTCCGTTTCTGAACATCTCGTCGAATGCCCGCATCGGTCTACCGATCGTGCTCGCTGCGGTCGCGTACGTCGCGTTCATCTACGCAGGTGTCAAGAAGTTCGGTGTCGGGAAGTTCGTCAAGGGCACCATCGTCATCCCGGGCATTCCGCCGGCGATGCACGTGCTGCTGATCCCGCTGGAGTTCGTCTCGAACTTCGTACTCCGTCCGTTCACACTGACGGTGCGTCTGCTCGCCAACATGCTGGCCGGCCACATCATGCTCGTGCTGTTCTTCAGCGCGACCCAGTTCTTCCTCTTCGAGGCGTCGGCCGGGCTGAAGATCTTCGCAGCACCCTCGCTCATCATGGGCTTCCTGTTCACGATGTTCGAGATGCTGGTGATCTTCCTCCAGGCCTACATCTTCGCGCTGCTCACGGCGATCTACATCGATCTGTCGCTGCACGCCGACTCGCACTGACCGACCAACTGACCGAACCAGCTACACCGCCACCTCCGACACCCGGATGTGGACCGAAGAAAGGGAACGGAAAACCCAATGAGCCTTGAAGTTCTGGCCCAGGCGCAGGAAATCACCGCAAGCGGATACGGCGCCATCGGCTACGGCCTCGCAGCCATCGGCGGCGGCATCGGCCTCGGCCTCGTCGTCGCCAAGAACATGGAAGCAACCGCTCGTCAGCCCGAGCTGGCCGGTCAGCTCCGTACCACCATGTTCCTCGGCATCGCATTCACCGAGTCCCTCGCCCTGATCGGCCTCGTCGCCGGCTTCATTCTCTGAGAGCGCGATGACAAACGCGATTACGTTGCTGGCGGCGGAGGGGGAGGAGTACAACCCTCTTCTGCCCGCAACCTACGACATCGTTTGGTCGATCGTCTGTGTCGCGGCAATCGGCTTCCTCTTCTGGAAGTACGTGGTGCCGCGCTTCACCAAGGTTCTCGCTGAGCGTTCCGAGCTCATCGAAGGCGGAATCAAGAAGGCCGAAGAGGCACAGGCAGAAGCCAAGGCTGCTCTCGAGCAGTACCACGCTCAGCTGGCCGACGCCCGTTCCGAGGCCGCGCAGATCCGCGAGGAAGCGCGCACCCAGGGGCAGGCGATTCTCGCCGAGATGAAGGAAAAGGCGCAGGAAGAAAGCGACCGGATCGTGGCCGCAGGCCACAATCAGCTCGTTGCTCAGCGTCAGCAGATCGTCACCGAACTTCGGGGAGATCTGGGACGCACGGCCGTCGAGCTCGCTGAGAAGGTCATCGGAGAGCAGTTGTCCGACGACGCGAAGCGTTCCAGTTCGATCGATCGCTTCCTCAACGAGTTGGATTCCGTCACCGCGGACTCCGCATCCGGAAAGTGAGTCGAACCATGTACGCAACTTCTCGTGAGGCACTCGCCCGCACGCGGTCGGTTGCCCACGAAGCTCTGGGGTCCGCGTCGGCAGGCGAGGCGACAGCCGTCGCTGCTCAGACCGGTGCCGAGTTGTTCGCCGTCGTCGAGACTCTCGACGCGCAGCGCACGTTGCGTACCGCTCTCGCCGACTCGTCGGTCGAGGGCGTTCGGCGAAGCGATCTGGCCGGAGAGGCCTTCTCCGGCCAGGTGTCGAGTGCAACGGCGACGATCGTCAAGGCCGCTGCCGGAGAAAGCTGGTCCACCGCTCGCGACCTGCTGAACTCGCTGGTCGAGCTGGGACGTGAAGCTCTGCTTCGCGCCGCGGCCGATCAGGATCAGTTGGACACGGTCGAGGACGAGCTGTTCCGCCTCGGGCGGATCGTGGCAGGAAACCCGCAGCTCGAGCAGGCCCTCTCGGATCGCTCGAAGCCCGCTCAGGCCAAGCGTGAACTGCTCGGTCGCCTGCTCTACGGCAAGGTCACCGCGGTCACCGAGGCGCTTGCAGTTCAGGCTGTGACGCGTCCGCGAAAGGCTGCTCCCGCCGACGTACTGAACGGACTGGCCGACCTGGCTGCCGAGCAGCGCGACCGTGCGGTTGCCCACGTCCGCAGCGCAGCACCACTGAGCGACAATCAGCTCGAGAAGCTGACGGCCACCTTGACCCGCACGTACGGCAAGCAGGTCACGGTGCATGTAGAGGTCGATACCGAACTGCTCAGCGGACTTGTCGTTCGTATCGGCGACGAGGTCATCGACGGTAGCGGGGCAGGCCGCCTCGCTGCATTGCGAAAGACGCTCAAATAGTCCGACACGGACACAGTAACGAGAAGAAGCGTCTCGACTTTCGAGACATTTCACCCCGCGATCATTTGAAGGAAGAGCAGGAAACACTATGGCGGAGCTGACGATCTCCTCCGACGAGATCCGTAGCGCGATCGATAACTTCACCGCGAGCTACTCACCGGAGTCTTCCCGCGAGGAGGTCGGCACGGTTACGGACACGAGCGACGGAATCGCTCACGTGTCCGGATTGCCGTCGGCGATGTCCAACGAACTCCTGGAATTCCCCGGCGGAGTCCTCGGTGTCGCGCTGAACCTGGATGCCACCGAAATCGGTGCAGTCATCCTCGGTGACTACGAGCACATCGAAGAAGGCCAGGAAGTCAAGCGCACCGGAGACGTGCTGTCGGTCCCCGTGGGCGACGGCTACCTCGGCCGCGTCGTGGACCCCCTGGGCAAGCCCATCGACGGCCTCGGCGACATCGAGTCCTCCGAGACCCGCGCCCTCGAACTGCAGGCTGCCTCGGTGCTCGAGCGTCAGCCCGTCGAGGAGCCGCTGCAGACCGGTATCAAGGCGATCGACGCCATGACTCCGATCGGCCGCGGCCAGCGTCAGCTCATCATCGGCGACCGCAAGACCGGCAAGACCGCGGTCTGCATCGACGCGATCCTGAACCAGAAGGCAAACTGGGAGAGCGGCGACGAGAAGAAGCAGGTTCGCTGCATCTACGTCGCCATCGGCCAGAAGGGCTCGACGATCGCAGGCGTCAAGGCTGCACTCGAAGAGCAGGGCGCACTCGAATACACGACCATCGTCGCGGCTCCCGCGTCCGATTCGGCCGGCTTCAAGTGGCTCGCCCCGTACACCGGCTCGGCCATCGGCCAGCACTGGATGTACCAGGGCAAGCACGTCCTCATCGTGTTCGACGACCTGACCAAGCAGGCCGAGGCGTACCGCGCCATCTCGCTGCTGCTGCGTCGTCCGCCGGGCCGCGAGGCATACCCCGGTGACGTCTTCTACTTGCACTCCCGTCTGCTGGAGCGTTCGGCGAAGCTGTCCGACGAGCTCGGTGGCGGATCTTTGACGGCTCTGCCGATCATCGAGACCAAGGCCAACGACGTCTCGGCATACATCCCGACCAACGTCATCTCCATCACCGACGGCCAGGTCTTCCTGGAGTCGGACCTGTTCAACAAGGGCGTCCGTCCCGCGATCAACGTCGGTATCTCGGTGTCCCGAGTCGGCGGCGCGGCACAGACCAAGGGCATGAAGAAGGTCTCCGGATCTCTTCGCCTCGAGCTCGCTCAGTTCCGCGAGCTGGAAGCCTTCTCTGCGTTCGCGTCCGACCTCGACGCGGCCTCCAAGGCTCAGCTCGAGCGCGGCGCACGTCTGGTCGAGCTGCTCAAGCAGGATCAGTACGCCCCGGTTGCCGTCGAAGATCAGATCGTCTCGATCTGGCTCGCAGGGCAGGGAACGTACGACTCGGTTCCCGTCGGCGACGTGCGTCGCTTCGAGACCGAGCTGCTCGAGGACCTGCACCGCAACGCCAGCGGCGTCTACGACAGCATTGCCGGTGGCAAGGCTCTCGACGAGGACAACCAGAAGGCACTGACCGAGGCGACCGAGAAGTTCAAGGCCGGATTCGTCGACTCGGACGGCAACCGCGTTGTCAACGAGGCCGAGGCAGACACTCTGAACGCCGACGAGGTCAGCCAGGAGCAGGTCAACGTCACTCGCAAGACAGTCAGCAAGTAGGCCTGCGATGACAGATGCCAAGACGAGCACAGAAGGGAGCGTGAACAGCTAGATGGCAAGCATTCTCGAGCTTCGCTCCCGCATCAAGTCGGTCAACTCGACCAAGAAGATCACCAAGGCACAAGAGCTGATCGCGACATCGCGAATCACCAAGGCTCAGGCTCGCGTTGCCGCATCGAAGCCGTATGCGGAAGAGATCACCAAGGTGCTCTCCGCGTTGGCGAGTGCATCGAGCTCGCTCGATCACCCGCTGCTCAACGAGCGACCCGAGCCCAAGCGTGCCGCGGTTCTGGTCGTGACCAGCGACCGCGGTATGTGCGGCGGCTACAACTCCAACGTGCTCAAGGAGACGGAGGAGCTGTTCCAGCTGCTCCGCTCCGAGGGCAAGGATCCGGTCATCTACGTCCTCGGCGCAAAAGGCCTGGGCTACTACACATTCCGCGAGCGGGACGTGAAGGGTGCCTGGACGGGCTTCTCTCAGGAGCCCGGATACGCCGACGCGGCCAAGGCCAGTAGGCACCTGGTCGAGCTGTTCATGGCCGGCTCGGGCACCGAGGTCGAGGCTCCCAACGGTGAAGGCACCATCGAGGGCGTGGACGAGTTGCACATCGTCTACACCCGCTTCGTGTCGATGCTCACGCAGAAGCCCGAAGTTCGCCGTATGGCACCGCTCGAAATCTCGTACACAGACGAGGAATTCGAGATGGGTGCGGATGCGCTGAGCGACTCACCGACCGCAGATGTGCAGGCACAGTACGAGTTCGAGCCGGAAGCGGGAACTCTGCTCTCGGCGCTGCTGCCCAAGTACATCAGCACCAGGATCTATGCGTCGTTGCTCGATGCAGCAGCGTCGGAGTCCGCGGCGCGTCGTACCGCCATGAAGGCAGCGACGGACAACGCGAACGAATTGGTCGAGACCTTGAGCCGTCAGGCCAACCAGGCTCGGCAGGCCCAGATCACCCAGGAAATCAGCGAAATCGTCGGTGGCGCCAACGCGTTGGCCGACAGCGCAGGAAGTGACTAAGCAATGACCGCAGCAGTAGCCCAAGAGAACGCGAGCGGAGCGGACACTCAGTCCGGCCGTGTCGTTCGGGTCATCGGCCCCGTTGTGGACGTCGAGTTCCCGCGCGGCTCGATTCCCGCACTGTTCAACGCCCTCAACGCAGAGATCACTCTGCCGACCGTGGCCAAGACCCTGACGCTCGAGGTTGCACAGCACCTCGGTGACAACTTGGTTCGCACCATCTCGATGCAGCCCACCGACGGACTCGTCCGCGGCACTGCAGTCATCGACTCGGGCAAGCCGATCTCGGTTCCCGTCGGTGACGTCGTCAAGGGCCACGTGTTCAACGCCCTCGGTGACTGCCTGGACACCCCCGGACTCGGCCGCGACGGCGAGCAGTGGGGCATCCACCGCAAGCCACCAGCCTTCGATCAGCTCGAGGGCAAGACCGAGATCCTCGAGACCGGCATCAAGGTCATCGACCTCCTGACCCCGTACGTCAAGGGCGGAAAGATCGGTCTGTTCGGTGGTGCCGGTGTCGGCAAGACCGTTCTGATCCAGGAAATGATCACCCGTATCGCACGCGAGTTCTCGGGCACCTCGGTGTTCGCAGGAGTCGGCGAGCGCACCCGTGAGGGCACCGACCTCCACCTCGAGATGGAAGAGATGGGCGTCCTCCAGGACACCGCCCTCGTCTTCGGCCAGATGGACGAGCCGCCCGGCACGCGTATGCGCGTGGCGTTGTCGGCACTGACCATGGCGGAGTACTTCCGCGA
>NZ_LVCU01000135.1:0-5864 GCF_001647185.1 Rhodococcus sp. EPR-147 | reverse complement strand
GCCGTCGGCCGTCGGTTACCAGCCCACGCTGGCGGACGAGATGGGTGAGCTCCAGGAGCGCATCACCTCGACCCGTGGACGCTCGATCACCTCGCTGCAGGCGATCTACGTTCCCGCCGACGACTACACCGACCCGGCTCCGGCCACGACGTTCGCGCACCTCGATGCGACGACCGAGCTCTCGCGTCCGATTTCGCAGATGGGTATCTACCCCGCTGTGGACCCGCTGAGCTCCACCTCGCGCATCCTCGAGCCCGGCATCGTCGGTGCGGAGCACTTCCGCGTCGCCAACGAGGTCAAGCGGATCCTGCAGAAGTACAAGGAGCTGCAGGACATCATCGCCATCCTCGGTATGGACGAGCTTCAGGAAGAGGACAAGGTTCTGGTCGGCCGTGCACGCCGCCTCCAGAAGTTCCTCGGCCAGAACTTCATCGTTGCCGAGAAGTTCACCGGCGAGGCCGGTTCGGTCGTGTCGCTCTCCGACACCATCGAGGCATTCGACAAGGTCACCAAGGGTGAGTACGACCACCTTCCCGAGCAGGCCTTCAACAGCTGTGGTGGTCTCGACGATGTCGAGGCAGCCGCGAAGAAGATGGCCGGAAAGTAGACCGACGTGACTTCTTCCGAGAAGAGCGGCATGGAGGTCTCCCTGGTCGCTGTGGAGCAAAAGCTGTGGTCCGGTACCGCGACCATCGTCAGCGCTCAGACCACCGAAGGTGAGATCGGCATCATGCTGGGCCACGAGCCTGTGCTCGGGCAGTTGATCGAGGGCGGCACGGTGTCGATCACGACCACGGACGGCGAAAAGCTCATCGCAGCCGTCCACGGTGGATTCCTGTCGGTGACCGGCAAGACGGTCACCGTGCTGGCAGAATCGGCCGATTTCGCCGACGACATCGATGTCGAGGCGGCACGGGCTGTAGTGGCAGAGAACGGCGACGACCTCGAGGCCATTGCTGTGGCCAAGGGTCGTGTCCGCGCTGTCGAGCGGTCCTAGGTACACGAGAAGCCGCGACGAGACCTGCGATGCACTACGGATTGATTGTTCTGATCATTCTGGTTGTGCTGCTCGCAGGGCTCGTCGCGGCTTTTGCGTACCGTCTGATGGTTCTACGGCGAGGGGGAACCGCCGCGATCATGCGGGTGTTGCCGACGGACGGTGGTGCCGGTTGGCGTCACGGCATCATTCGGTACGGAGACAACACACTCGTATTCTTCAAGCTGTCCAGTCTTCGCCCCGGCCCCGATCATCGGCTGGGTAGGCAGGACATTCACGTGGGTGATCGACGAGCCCCACGAGACACCGAGTTCGACATCATGACACCGGACATCGCCGTGTTGGAACTGTCCGACAATGGTAAATACTTCGAGATCGCCCTCGACAGAAGTGCGTTGACCGCTTTCCTGTCCTGGGTCGAATCTCGTCCCTCCGGCCGATCGCGTCGCCGCCGACCGGCGGCCTGATCAGCTCTCGCCGGTAGTCGGGTCGCTCGAAGCGCGGCTCGACCCGGGAACCCACTGGACGTCGCCCTCGGGGTTGGCGTATCGGCTCAGAATGAACAGCAGATCCGAAAGCCGGTTGAGGTATTTCGCCGGCAATGCACTCGTTGTTTCCGGGCTCGCGTGCACCGCAGACCATGCCGACCGCTCCGCCCGTCGGGCCACCGTTCGCGACACGTGTAGCAACGCTCCCAGCGGCGTTCCGCCCGGCAGAATGAACGACGTCAGTGCGGGGAGATCCTCGTTGAACTCGTCGCACCAGCCCTCGAGCCGGTCGACGTAGCTCTGATCGATGCGCAGAGGCGGGTACTGCGGATTCTCGACGACCGGAGTCGACAGATCGGCCCCCGCGTCGAAGAGATCGCTCTGGATGGTGCGGATCACCGAATGAACCGATTCGGGCGGGTTGCCGAGTGCGAGAACCACACCGAGGCTCGCGTTGGTCTCGTCGCAGTCCGCGTACGCAACGAGTCGTTCGTCGTTCTTGGACACCCTCGAGAAATCACTCAGCCCGGTGGTCCCGTCGTCGCCGGTTCTCGTGTAGATGCGGGTGAGGTGGACGGCCATGCGCGCTACGGTACCGCGCGGGTGTCGGCCGGTCCCGCTGGCTACGCTGTCGAGGTGAGTGAACGCTTTTTGGTCAACGGTGGAAATCGCCTCGTCGGTGAGGTGGCGGTCGGTGGTGCGAAGAACAGCGTCCTCAAATTGATGGCGGCAGCGCTGCTGGCAGAGGGCACCAGCACGATCACCAACTGCCCCGACATCCTGGACGTGCCACTGATGGCAGAGGTGTTGCGCGGGCTCGGCTGTGAGGTCGAGTTGGAGGGATCGGTCGT
Organism: Rhodococcus sp. EPR-147; assembly: GCF_001647185.1. Taxonomy (NCBI): domain Bacteria; kingdom Bacillati; phylum Actinomycetota; class Actinomycetes; order Mycobacteriales; family Nocardiaceae; genus Rhodococcus; species Rhodococcus sp. EPR-147. The sequence continues at coordinate 3,528 of NZ_LVCU01000135.1, read as the reverse complement.
TCACATCACCACTCCGGCCATGCCGAAGTATCACGCCGATTTCGCGGCGGTTCGCCAGTTCCGAGCTTCGGTGTGCGTGCTGGGGCCGCTGGTTGCGCGGTGCAAGAGAGCTGTCGTCGCTTTGCCGGGCGGAGACGCGATCGGGTCGCGTCCCCTCGACATGCATCAGTCCGGTCTTCAATTGCTCGGGGCACGCAGCGAGATCCAACACGGATGTGTCGTTGCGGAAGCAGACGAATTGCGCGGCGCGAACATCAGACTGGCGTTTCCGTCCGTCGGTGCCACCGAGAACATCTTGATGGCCGCAGTCCTCGCCACCGGGGAGACTGTGATCGACAACGCCGCGCGTGAGCCGGACATCGTCGACGTGTGCAACATGCTCAACGAGATGGGTGCCGACGTCCGCGGTGCAGGCACCTCGACTTTGACCATTCGTGGTGTGAGCTCGCTGAAGCCGACGACCCATCGGGTGATCGGCGATCGCATCGTCGCCGCGACGTGGGGAATCGCCGCTGCCATGACCCGTGGGGACGTGCGAGTCCGCGGTGTGAACCCCAAGCACCTGTCGTTGGTGCTGGACAAATTGAGGTCCGCAGGCGCCGAGGTCACCAGCGAGCCCGACGGGTTCCGCGTCGTGCAACACGAGCGACCGCGGGCGGTCAATTTCGCGACGCTTCCGTATCCGGGGTTCCCGACCGACCTGCAGCCGATGGCAATCGGACTCGCGACCGTCGCCGACGGCACGTCGATGATCACCGAGAACGTCTTCGAGGCACGATTCCGGTTCGTCGAGGAGATGATCAGGCTCGGGGCCGATGCGCGCACCGACGGCCATCACGCCGTGGTTCGCGGTGTGCCACAGCTGTCCAGCGCACCGGTGTGGTCCTCCGATATTCGGGCCGGGGCCGGCTTGGTTCTCGCGGGACTGGTGGCCGACGGTACGACGGAGGTGCACGACGTCTTCCACATCGATCGCGGTTATCCGCGATTCGTGGAGAACCTGAGTGCACTCGGTGGCAGCATCGAGCGGGTCAGCTGAGTAGCACAGCTTCCAGCGCCTCGACCAATATGCTTATCGCATAGTCCAATTCGTCGTCGGAGGCGGAACCGTATCCGACGACGATCCCACCCCGGGCTGTGTGCGAGCGGGTCGAGTGTTCGAGCGTCGGTACGTCCACGCCCCTCGCGGCGCATGAGGTAGCGACGTCGCGCGCTGCGGCAGTGTCGAGTATCAACACGGTATGCAGGCCGGCTCCGGCTCCGCGAAGTTCGCCGAACCTGGCCAGCGCGGCCGCGACCAGGCGGTCGCGGGCTCGATAGAGCCGCCGGGCCGTTCGGACGGCTCTGTCCCATTCGCCGTCGCGCAATATGGACGTCATCGCATGCTGGACGGGAACCGAGGGGTGATCGCCGATCAAGCGGCGCGTTGCCGAGATGCGGTCGACCATCGACCGAGGTGCCACCATCCAGCCGAGACGGATCCCGGCACCGAGGGTCTTGGATACGGTGCCGAGGTACACGGTCCGGTCGGGTGCCAGTTCGGCCACGGTGGGCAAAGGTGCTACGCCGTAACGGAATTCGGAGTCGTAGTCGTCCTCGATGATCATGGAATCGTTGCTGTGAGCCCAGTCTGCCAGCGCACGTCGACGGCCGATGGGCATGAATGCGCCGGTCGGGTATTGATGCGACGGTGTGACGTACACGGCCGGTGTTCGTGGGGGAGTCGAGTCGAGTTGTTCGACGATCAGGCCATCGCGGTCGACGGGGACGTCGTGCAAGGACCACCCGCGATGTGTCGCGAGCGCAGCGGCGGATTTGTAGCCTGGATTCTCCAGTGCCAGAACGTGTTCGACCGATTCGGCAGCGGAAAGCGCACCCAGGGCCAGGTCGAGGCCGTGAATGCTGCCCGTCGTGATCACGATCGACGCCGGTGTGGTGTGCAGCCCGCGGGCGCGGCGGAGTAGATCGGCGACGCGAGTCCTCAGTTCGAGCGTGCCGGCGGAATCAGGATAGTCGCCGGGAGGTGGTGTGCCGCCGACGTCGCGCCACGCGCGCTTCCAGGCATCGGATGCCGAGGGTGGAGTCCACGGGATTCCCGGACGGAGCGATATCCGCGGGGGCGTTCCTGGTGTGGTGTGTGCGCTCGACGCCATCGCAATCGATCGAGGTGCGCGGGGGATGTGTCGGACATAGTTACCCGAACCGCGCCGGGCATCGAGCCAACCTTCTGCGACAAGCTGTTCGTAAGCCTTCTCCACGACCGCACGCGCGATGCCCAGATCGACGGAAAGTGCTCGGGTACTGGGTAATCGAGAATCGGGCTGCAGGTCTCCGTCGTCGATTGCGGACCGGATGCGATCCGCCAGTTGGACGGGCAACGTCCGCGCGTCGGCGCGATCGATGGTGATCGACAGAGAGATCGGGAGCATGGAGTTGTGGTCCCTTTCGGTATCCGCGTCGAAGTGGCCTGAACAAAAGCAGCTCTATTGGACCATGACGAAAGGCCACTCGTCCCGCATCCTGGAAACCATGACAGTCGACGACGTGCCTCTTTCCCCGACAGCACGAACGGTAGTGATGCGGGGTAGGCATCGCGCCGGCCTCGAACGCGCAGCGTTGCTCGACGTACTGCGCTCGGCGCGCATATGCCACATCGGCGTGATCGTGGATGGAGTGCCGCGTGTCGTGCCTACCGTGTTCGGCGTGGATTCCGCCGGTCCGGACAGGGAAGGCACGCTGTATCTGCATGGATCAGTGGCGTCACGCAGCATGATCGACGCTCCGGATCAGGACATCTGCGTCACTACGACTGTCGTCGACGGGCTCGTCCTGGCTCGATCGGCATTTCATCATTCGATGAACTATCGAAGCGCCGTTGTGGTCGGACGGCCTCGCCGAGTGGAGGACGCCGTCGAACGGATTAGAGCATTGGACGCGATCGTCGACCAGGTGGTCCCCGGAAGAAGCGTTCATCTGCGTTCACATACTCGGAAAGAGCTTGCAGCCACCGCGGTTCTGGCGCTTTCGATGTACGAGGCATCGGTGAAGTCGCGGTCAGGTGGACCGGTCGACGACGACCTCGACATCGAGCGGGGAGACGTATGGGCCGGAGTAGTTCCGGTGTGGGAGGCGCTCGGCGATGCCGAACCTGCCGCAGACCTCGCGGGGGACATTGCGGTGCCGGAGCACGTGGACGGTGTGCGCCGGAACGCGACTCGGGGGGTGAACGATGTTGCCGCAGTGAAGGTTCGGGCTGTGGCTGGCATCACACGCGCACCCTGAAGCGTGTAGAGGGCGCAATGACCCGACGCCCCGGGGCCGAGCTGCGCGAATACCCTGCGAGCATGGGTCGACCTGCCGATTTGCGTTGGTGTGGTTGGTGGCGTAACTTTTGTCGAGTCAGAGCGACGGACACCGACCCGGTCTTCACGGACTGGGTGAACGAGGTTGGACGTGTGGCCTGGCAGGTTTTATCCCCCAAGAGTCGGGCCCTTGTGTCCGAGACCAAGCTGGGATAGGCTGGAGCAG
>NZ_LVCU01000134.1:0-24699 GCF_001647185.1 Rhodococcus sp. EPR-147 | reverse complement strand
GGTCGCCGCCGTTGTCGTCGTAGGGCAGGGATCAGAAGTTGATCATGTGGCCCGCGAGGCCGTGGATCGCTTCCTGCAGTGCCTCCGACAGCGTCGGGTGCGTGTGGACGTTGCGGGCGAGCTCGTTGACCGTGAGGTCCCACTTCTGGGCCAGGGTCAGCTCGGGAAGCAGCTCGGACACATCAGGTCCGATGAGGTGTCCGCCGAGCAGTTCGCCGTGCTCGGTGTCGGCGATGAGCTTGACGAAGCCGGTGGCGTCGCCCAGTCCGTGTGCCTTGCCGTTGGCGGCGAACGGGAAGTTCGCGACCTTGATGTCGGAACCGCGGGCCTGAGCCTCTTCGCGGGCCTGGTCCTCGGTGAGGCCGAAGCTCGCGACCTGCGGCTGACAGAACGTCGCACGCGGCATCATGCGGTAGTCGTCGATCGGCAATGTCTCTGCGCCGCCGATGGTTTCGGCAGCAACGACAGCCTGGGCCTCGGCCACGTGGGCCAGCTGGAGCTTGGCGGTGACGTCGCCGATGGCGTAGATGTGCGGCACGTTGGTCTGCATCGTGTTGGTGATGCCGATGGCACCGCGATCGGTGAGCTCCACGCCGGTCTTCTCGAGGCCGAATCCTTCGACGCGGGGCGCGAATCCGACGGACTGCATCACCTTGTCGACGGTGAAGGTCTCGCTCTCACCGGACTTGTTGTGCTTGATCGCGACGGTGACCTTGGAGCCGTCGTCGTCGATGCTCTGCACGCCCGCGCCGGTGATGACCTTGACGCCGAGCTTCTTGTACTGCTTCTCGATTTCCTTCGAGACGTCCTTGTCCTCGTTGGGCAGCGCACGATCGAGGAACTCGACGATGGTGACGTCGACGCCGTAGTTCTTGAGCACGTACCCGAACTCCATGCCGATCGCACCGGCACCGACGATGAGGATCGAACCCGGCAGATCCTTGGTCATGATCTGCTCTTCGTACGTGACGACGTTCTTGCTCAGCTCGGTTCCCGGGAGCAGCTTGGTGGTGCTGCCGGTCGCGATGATCGCGTTGTCGAACGTGATCGTCTCGGTGCCACCCTTGGTCAGCTCGACCTCGATGGTGTTGGCATCGGTGAACGTGCCCTTGCCGTCGTACTCGGGGATCTTGTTCTTCTTCATCAGGAAGTGAATGCCCTTGACGCGGCCGTCGGCGACCTTGCGGCTGCGATCGAACGCTGCGCCGAAGTCGAAGGACGCTTCACCCGAAATACCGAACAGCTTCGCCTCTTTGGTGAAGAGGTGCGCCAGCTCGGCGTTACGGAGAAGTGCCTTCGAGGGGATGCAGCCCACGTTCAGGCACACACCGCCCCAGTACTTCTTCTCGATGATGGCAGTGCTGAGTCCGAGTTGTGCCGCGCGGATAGCAGCGACGTACCCACCGGGACCGGCTCCGAGGACAACGACGTCATAGTGTGAGGTCACGAGTCCCCAGCGTAGTCGTGACCTCCGACGCTGTCTCGACCTGGTCTTCGTTACCAGCCGGTAGCCATGCGAGCGCCGACCGACCCGACGGCGCATCTGCTGCTAGAACTGTGGAATGGCAATCTCGGACGACCCGTATCTCTGGCTCGAAGACGTCACCGGCGAGGAGGCCCTCGATTGGGTTCGCACCCGCAACGGGGTGACCGTCGAGGAACTGGCCGGAGACGAGTTCGATGCCACCGAGTCCCGCATCCGCGAGGTACTCGACACCGACGCCCGCATTCCGTACGCCCGTCGTCGTGGGCAGTACCTGTACAACTTCTGGCGCGACGCCGAACACGTCCGCGGCCTGTGGCGTCGAACGACGATGGACGAGTACCGAACCGAGAATCCGGTGTGGGACGTGCTGCTCGATCTCGATGCGCTGGCCGGCAGCGAGGACGAGAACTGGGTGTGGGGTGGCGCGCAGGTGCTGCGTCCCGATCAACGACTGGCACTGGTGACGCTCTCCCGCGGCGGGGCCGACGCGACGGTGGTCCGTGAGTTCGATCTCGACTCCCGCACCTTTCGCGCCCTGGAGGACGGCGGATTCGCGCTACCGGAGGCCAAGACCGACATCGGTTGGATCGACGCCGACACCGTCTTCGTAGGAACGGATTTCGGGCCCGGTTCGCTGACCGAATCGGGCTATCCGCGTATCACCAAGCGGTGGCATCGCGGCACCCCACTCGTCGACGCCGAGACCGTGTACGAGGGTGCAGCACAGGACATCTCGATCTCCGCCTGGCACGACCGGACCCCCGGCTTCGAGCGCGACTTCGTCCAGCGTGCCACCGACTTCTACAACTCCGAGACCTACGTGTTGGACGGTTCTGCCCTGACCCGGATCGCGACGCCGACGGACGCGTCGACCTCGGTGCACGAGAACTGGTTGCTGATCCGCACGATGACGCCGTGGACGGTCGGCGACCGAACCTATCCGGCCGGCGCGCTGCTCGCTGCGGATTTCGACGAGTTCGTCTCCGGCACAATCGCTCTCACGGTCCTCTTCGCCCCGGACGCGCACACGTCACTGCACCAGTACGCGTGGACCGAGAATCACCTGCTGCTGGTGACGCTGCAGGACGTACGGACGAAATTGCACGTGCTGACCCCCGGCGCGAACGAGTGGGACGTCAGCACGATCGACGGGCTGTCGGACCTGACGTCCACCGCGATCGTCGGCACCGACGCCGAGGAGAACGGTGACGAGTACTTCCTCTCGTCGTCCGGCTACCTGACACCGGCGACACTGCTGGTGGGCACGGTGGGCGGCGAGCTCGAAGTCCTCAAACAGGCTCCGGCGTTCTTCGACGCCGACGGCCTGACGGTGGAGCAGTTCTTCGCCCGGTCCGACGACGGTACCGACATCCCGTACTTCGTCGTCCGACGCGCGGATTCCGGACCCGGACCGACGTTGCTCTACGGTTACGGCGGCTTCGAGATCTCGATGACACCCGGCTACAGCGGTGCAACCGGACGCGCGTGGCTCGAACGTGGTGGCACCTACGTCGTCGCCAACATCCGCGGCGGCGGCGAGTACGGGCCGTCGTGGCACACCCAGGTACTGCGTGCCGGACGCCATCTGGTGCACGAGGACTTCGCCGCTGTCGCACGCGACCTCGTCACCCGAGGCATCACCACCACCGAACAGTTGGCCGCTCAGGGCGGCAGCAACGGCGGCCTGCTGATGGGCATCATGGTGACGAAGTACCCGGAACTGTTCGGCGCGTTGGTATGTCAGGTCCCACTGCTGGACATGAAGCGGTACCACCTGCTGCTCGCGGGCGCGTCCTGGGTGGCCGAGTACGGCAACCCCGACGACCCGGACGAGTGGGAGTTCATCTCGCAGTACTCCCCGTACCAGAACGTCGTCGCCGCATCCGAGCGTCGGTATCCGCCGATTCTGATCGCTACGTCCACCCGCGACGATCGCGTCCATCCGGGACACGCACGCAAGATGGCGGCTCGGTTGGCCGAACTCGGTCAGGACGTGAGCTACTACGAGAACATCGAAGGTGGGCACGGCGGGGCGTCGGACAATGCGCAGTTGGCGTTCAAGACGGCGTTGACCTACGAATTTCTGTGGCGGCACCTCGCTCGCAGCTGATTCTCAGCCGGCGAGCGCGTCCTCGAACATCGGCCAGGAATCGTGCAGGTCGTCCTGCCAGTAGCCCCACGAGTGGGTGCCGCGCTCACGCAACTCGAAGTGGGCCGGGATGTCGAGCTGTTCGAGGGCCGTCTTCAGCCTCCGTGTGCAGTCTCCGGTCGCCACCTCGATGGCACCGCCCACGACCATCTGGTTGAGCAACACGAAGCCGGGCCCGTTGGGATTGGTGCCGTCGAGGGTGTCCGATGCCCCGGCCAGTCCGCTACCGTTGGAGATGTACAGCGCTGTGCCACGCAGCTTTTCGGCGTTGACCACCGCATCGTTGCGTACCCAGTCCTGGTGGTCGTCCGGCCCCCACATGTTCGTCACGTTCGCGCCGAGCGCCATGGACACGACGGTCTTGACGTATGCCCGCCCCATCGGATCGGGGGTCGACGCGCATCCGCTGTAGGAACCGACTGCTCGATACAGCCCCTGGTGGTGCGCGGCGAGGTTCAGGACCGAGGTCGCAGCCATCGATATACCCGCAATCGCGTTGCGGCCGTCGGTATCCAACAGATCGTCGACGAGCGGCGGCAGTTCGGCCGTGAGGAACGTTTCCCACTGGTTGCGTCCGAGCCTCGGATCGTCCTGCTGCCAGTCCGTGTAGTAGGAGTAGGCCCCGCCGACGGGAGTCACCACGTTGACGTTCTTGTCGGCGAAGAACGCCACGACGTCGGTCTGGGTGTACCAGTCCATTCCGTCGAGTCCGCCGCCCGCGCCGTTGAGCAGGTACAGAGTGGGGCTCGGAGTCGTCCGATCGGGAGATCGCAGGATCTTGAGTGGGATCGTTCGGTTCATCGCGGCGGAGTGGACGAACGCGGTCATCGCGGTGTCGTCGGCCACCTCGGTGCGCACCACGTACGACTCCGCCGGACCGGCCACCGAGTCGGCCGGGGCCGCGGAGGCGAGTGGGTGCGCTACTGCTGCGACGCATGCCACCACACACAGGACGACGACTCTGCACAGCGCACGCGATCGGCGACACCGCTCCCCACCACCGATTCGACCTACCGAATCCCCCTGGCCGTTCATAGTCGTGCTCACTATCGTCGTCGAACAATTGCTGGTTCAAAAACTTCTTACACCAAAACGAACCGAAAGTAGGTAGAAATGACGAATAGCGTGTGAAACGACCAAAAGTTAGTTCGTGCGAATTACCTGTGCATCCACTCCGCAACGAGGTCGGCGACCGCCGTGGGGTTACGGATCCAACCGTTGTGCCCGAGCGGCTCGTCGACGTGTACCGAGGTGACATCGGCACGGGCGAGCTTGCGTACGAGGTTGTCCATCGAGCCGCGAGGCGCGAGGTCGTCGCCCTCGATGGTCACCGCCAGCACCGGCAGCGTCAGACGGCCCATCCGTTCCTCGTAGTCCATGTCGGCCCCAGCAGGCTCGATCGAGCCACTGCGCGCGAACCGGGACCAATCGTCGATCAGAACCCGCGACTGCCGACCGAATCCGCCGATGCCGATGCGATCCCCCGGCCAGAACCCGGCGATGTTGCTGGTGATCGCCATCGCCGCCGCGCCCACGTACAGCGGTACACCGCGGGTCGTACCGAAACCGCGGTGGTACGGCGAGCCCGACGCCACCAGGATCAATCCGCCGAGCCTGCCCCTGATGCGCGCGGCGTACATCGAGCCGAGCTGCCCACCCATGCTGTGCCCGAGCAAGTACGGCGTCGCCGCCGGGAACTGCTCGCGAACCACCTCGAAGATCGCCGGTAAGTCGACCGACACCAGCTCCTGATACCCGTACCGACTCGCCGAACTCGGCTTGGGCACACTGTCTCCCTGGCCGCGCAGGTCACCGATCGCGGCGTGGAAACCGCGCGCGACGAGCGCCTCGGCGAACAGTCGGTAGTAACCACCGGGAATGCCGAGGCCGGGAAGAACGACGATGACGGGCGCGTCGTCGCGGCCTTCACCGGGGAACAGTGAGACCGGCACCGTCGAACCGTCGGGCATCTGAATCGGAACCGTCTGCATCGGGCAACCCTATGCCGAGCACTCACCGGCCCGCCCCGACGCCCCTGAGGACCGAACCGCTACCGAATCATCGAGGCTCGCAGGACTTCTCGACCGATCGAGCGACTTCGAACCACGAAAGCCGGGCTCGACGTCGCGCCGAGCCCGGCTCATGGTCGTGGGTCAGATGGACGGACCGGGGATCTCGATGGTGCCCGAGCCGCTACCTTCCGAGCTACCCAGCGCGAGCAGCTGAAGCAAGATCGCGAGCAATTCCATGAATTCTCCTTGAAGAGAGTGGGATTCGATGCCGAACCGGCATCACGAACACCGCGCCGATGTCGCGGGTGGACCTTGCTGGAGGCTCCGACCGGGTGCTCACGAATCCGAGGCCGACGGTACGGAACCGAGGTACGTCAGTCCGAAGAGGAACTGATACCGGAGAACAGCTGGAGGAGGATCGCGAAAAGGTCACCGAGCTCAGCGGACATGGAACTACTCCTTCATCGAGGGGGGTATGCAGATTTGCAGTGACTTGTGTCACGCGATGATCTCTGCAAGAAGATTTCTACCTCAGAAGGTCACGCTCTGTACACGGAAATGACAGTAAAAGTCGAAAATCTTGGTGCGATATCACAAAACGGTGACGGTGCCGAGACGTCGCGGCCGCCCCCGACTGCGACCGCGACGCGCTACGGACGATTAAGCGGCGCTACCCGACGTCAGCACGCCGACGATCTGATCGACGATCGCGTCGACGATGCCGTCGTAGACGCCCGAAGCGATGTCGGAAATGAACTGTGCTGCTGAACCCATGAGAACTCCTGATGCTCGCGTGTACGTACAGCCGTAGGTGATACGACCTCCCTCGTTCTTACCGCACGCTAAGGTTTGGCGCAGCACCCGGTATCAACTCGAGACCCCGGAAAGATGGTGCCGCAACGGTTCACCGGAAATCTCACCGGTTATGCAGTGAAAACTATTCGCCGATCACTTCTTTCGCGCGGCCCACAAGCAACGGGTCTGTTTCCCCGACTATCTCGGGATCCTTGTTGGCATAGTCGAACTTGTTGAGCACGAAACGCATCGCGTTGATGCGAGCCCGCTTCTTGTCGTTGCTCTTGACGACCGTCCACGGTGCGACATCGGTGTCGGTGGCGCGAAAATTCTCTTCCTTCGCCGCGGTGTACGCATCCCACTTGTCCAGCGAGGCGAGGTCCATGGGCGAGAGCTTCCACTGCCGCACCGGGTCGACCTGCCGAATGGCGAAGCGGGTGCGCTGCTCGTGCTGCGACACCGAGAACCAGAACTTGGTCAGACTGATGCCGTCGTCCACGAGCATCTGCTCGAACAGCGGTGCCTGGCGAACGAAGTGGGCGTGCTGCTCGTCGGTGCAGAAACCCATGACCCGCTCGACGCCCGCACGGTTGTACCAGGACCTGTCGAACAGGACGATCTCCCCGGCCGCGGGCAGGTGTGCGATGTAACGCTGGAAGTACCACTCGGTCGACTCGCGCGCCGACGGCTTCTCCAGCGCAACCACACGCGCACCGCGCGGGTTGAGGTGTTCCATGAATCGCTTGATCGTGCCGCCCTTACCGGCGGCGTCTCGGCCCTCGAAGACGATGACGTGCCGTCGACCGGTCTCCTTGGTCCACATCTGCAGCTTCAGGAGTTCGATCTGCAGCAGACGCTTCTCGAGCTCGTACTCGGCGCGCGTCATGCGCTCGTCGTACGGGTAGTTCTCGCGCCAGGTGTCGACGACGTGGCCGTCGGGGACGGTCAGCAGTATCGGATCGTCGTCATCGGAGTCGTCGACGGCGAAGCCCGAGGTGTCGGCAAGATCTACCGCCTTGGTGATGTCGAGCAAGTCGCTCAGGTTCGTGCGTGGAGCCTCACCGTTGCGCAGATCATTGTCGGTCATGTGCCGAAAGTTAGTGCTCATCGGTGACCATTCCATGGCGGTTCGGTGAACACCACACGCCTGCGGCAGCGTTGCGCGTACCCGGCCCGCAAGGGGGACGAGCCGGGTACGCGCGATACGCCTTACGACCGATCGGGTGCGACCGTAACCCTCACCGAAGCGTCCGGTCCAGGTCTCGGCGCGTAAAAGTCGGAGATCCTGTTCGAGCACCGTTTGCCGGACCGTCCGTTTATCGGGGTCGAGATGGGTGAAACCCCCGATGTGCCGAAAGCCGTTGATGACGCAGACTTTTCACCATGACATTCGAGAGCGGTTCCCCCAGAGAATTCACCCGGTCCAGTTCGCAGAAGATGATCGGAGGCGTCTGCGGCGGCGTTGCCGAATATTTCGGCTGGGACGTCAACATCGTCCGCCTCGCCACCGTTGCCGGCACGGTCCTGACCGGCGGCACCGTCGTGCTGATCTACCTCGCGGGGTTGATGTTGATGCCGCTCCGGCCGTGACGGCCCACCTGCACGACAGAAGGCCCCGCTCCTCGACGGACGAGGAGCAGGGCCTTCTGCGATGTGGGACTAGCTGGAGCCGAAGCTACCGGTGCTGTCTCCGAGGAGTCCCTCGAGCAAGCCGTCGAGCAGTCCGCCGGTGATGAGGTCGCCGAGGCCGCCTTCCTCGCCGCCACCGAGGATGGGCAGGAGATCGGTGATGAGGTCCAAGAACATGGGTGAAGGCCTTTCGAGAAACGTCGAGGGGGGTCTGACGGGTGATGTAAGAGCGTCAGAAACATATCGTCGGCAACTCGGTACAGTCCATCGTTTCGGACAAAAAGGACCCACCGACTGTTTCGGACCCCGAAACGCGACGCAGACTCAGCCCTCGGTATTCCCGGTGATCAACCAGCCACAGGGTGCGGCGAGCGCGTCCGCCTCGGCGGGTCCCATCGAACCGGGCTCGTAACTCTTCACCTCGGGCGGGTTGCTCAGCAAGGGAGCCGCGACATCCCACACGTGCGCCAGACCGTCCGGCCTGGTGAACAACGATCTGTCTCCGCTGAGCACATCGAGGATCAGGCGCGCGTATGGGCTGAGCGGCTCTGCGTCGGGCACCGACTTCAGCGGTAACGCCAGATGTCCCACCGACAGATCGAAATCCGGGCCCGGTTCCTTGACCGTCATGGCGATGTCGATGCTGCCGTCTCCGGACAGATCGAAGGACAGCACCGCCCCGTCCTCGGGCAGCTCGGTGAGCGGACTGTCGGCGGGCTTGCGGAACACCAACGACACCCGCTGCGCTCCGACACCCAGCATCTTTCCGGTGCGCAGCAGGAACGGCACTCCACGCCAGCGGTCGGTGTCGACCCACAGCTTGGCCGCCACGAACGTGTCGACCTCGGAGTTGTCGTCGACTCCCTCAACGTCGCGGTAACCGTCGTACTGACCGAGTACCACCTCGTCGGTGTCCAACGCCCGGAACTTCCCGATCACCGTCTCCCGAGCCGATTGCAGATCCTCGGCCTTCAGTGACGCCGGCGGTTCCATCGCCACCTCGGCCGCGACCTGGAACAGGTGCGTGACGAGCATGTCCAGCACGGCACCGGTCTCGTCGTAGAACTCGGCGCGGTCGTCGATGTCGAGGGTCTCGGGGACGTCGATCTGCACCTGCGCAACGTGCTCGGAGTTCCAGATGCCGCTGATCATGCCGTTCGCGAACCGCAGCACGTGCAGATTCTGGGTCGCTTCCTTGCCCAGGAAGTGGTCGATTCGGTAGACCTGCTCTTCCTCGACGACCTCGTGGACGGCTTTGTCGAGTTCCTCGAAATTGCTCTGAGAAGTGCCGAAGGGCTTCTCGTAGACCACCCTGGAACCCTCGGCGAGATCGTGTGCACCCAGGGCCTTCGTGTAATCGACGAAGGTGCTCGGAGGCAGAGCGATGTAGTGCACCAGCTGGGCGTCGTCGCCGATGTCCTTCTTCACCTCGGCGACGATCTCGGGCAACGTACCGGGATCGTCGACGGTGAAGCCGTTGCCCGCGAAGCGGATTCGCTCGGAGAATTCGGACCAATCGCCGTCGTCCACGTTCTCGGCGAACTCGTCGAGGACGCTGCGGACGTGATCGCGGAACTCGTCGTCGGAGGTGTCCTTGCGGCCGTTGCCGATCAGGACCCATTTCTCGGGCAGCAGGCCCTCGATATGGAGTTGGTAGAACGACGGCAGGACCATTCGCTTCGCGAGGTCTCCGGTCGCGCCGAACAGGACGAATACAGTGGGTTGCGAGGACGCCATGACCTCCACTATGCACCGACCCGGGCCGAGCATGGCTACAGTCGGTGTGATGACCAGATCACGGTTTCACGGTGAGATCTACGGGGTAGGTACGACGTCCGGCGTGCGGATCGTCGTCGGGCATTGGACGCGGTCGCCGCTCGGGGAATTCACCGACGTCATGGTCCAGTTCGCGGACGGACAGCGTCTGCTGATCGCCCCCAACGAGGACGTACGCGAATTCGTCACCGCCACATACATATTCGACTCCACCGAGCTGGTCCCGGTGACCTTCGTAGCGGAGCCGAATGGATGGCGATCGGTACAGGCCGGTGACCTGTCGATCAGGATCCGCGTCGCCGGGCCGACCGTGCTCGGTCGCGCATTGAGCATCGTGCCCGACGCGGTGTCGACGGCACCGTGGTTCTGCGCGATCAGCGACCCCATCGCCCGAGTCGTACTGCGCGGAGTGCGCACCCGCGGCAGCGCAGGCGGGGGCCGACGCGAGTACTACGGTGCCAGGCACCAACATCGCGTCACCGACGTCTCCGCATCGTGGCAGGGCGAGGACCTCGGATCGCTCACCCCCGTCACACCCCCGGTGACATTCGGATTCGGCAGCACCCCGGCGGCACCGTCGGTCACCTCCATCACCACGACGATCGACAGTTAGAAAGCCACCCGAGGGACGAAGGTCCCTCGACGTCGGGACGTAAAGGGCTGCTGCGACAGCAGCGCAGCGGCCAGGGTGGTGACGTGACCCTCACTGCACCACCCCGCCCCTCGTCCGACACCCACCCCGCTCTGTCTCCCGCTGCCGAGGCCGTCGTCCGAGTCACTGCCGGTGTGGTCGCGGAACACTCCGAAACGATCAGCGCCCGCTTCTACGAGTCGATGCTCGGCGAACGCCCCGAGCTGTGGCGGCTGTTCAACCGCGCGAATCAGGAATCCGGAGAGCAGAGTCGGGCACTGGCCGCGTCGGTGTTCGGCTACGCCGTGCAACTGATCGACCCGGACGCACCGTCGTTCGAGCCGGTGTTGCGCCGCATCGCCGGCAAGCACATCACCCTCGGCATCACCCCGGAGCAGTACACCCTCGTCGGCCGTCACCTGCTCGGTGCCGTAGCCGACATCCTCGGCGCCGCCGTCACTCCCGCCGTCGCTGCCGCGTGGGACGAGGTCTACTGGTTGTTCGCCACTCAGCTCGTCGCCACCGAAGCGCGCCTCTACGCAGCGGCAGACATCGACCCCCACAATCCGCTGCGCCCGTATCGCGTGATGCGGCGCACGCAGGAAAGCCCCGGCACGGTCTCGCTCGTCCTCGAACCCGCGGACGGCGCTCCCCTTCCCGCACTCGCGGCCGGCCAGTACGTCACGGTGTTCGTCGACCTCGCCGACGGCACCCGGCAGCCGCGTCAGTACAGCGTCTCGTCCATCGCCTCCGACACCCGCCTGCAGATCACGGTGGCACAGGTACGGAACGGTCCGCCCGGGCAGGTCTCGACCCACCTCCAAGAGGCCGTCGACGTCGGCGACATTCTCGAAGTGAGCAGTCCTGCAGGCGATTTTGGAGTCCCATCGGGCGACGGACCGCTGTTGATCGCCACGGCCGGTGCCGGAATCACCACGGTGCTGCCGCTCGTCGAGCATCTCGCTCGAACTCAGCCCGGCCGACCACTGATACTGGCCCACGCCGACCGCAGCCGCGTCGACCATGCATTGCGCGAGGCGATCGCCACCGCGGCCGAAGCACTCGACGACGTCGTCGATCACGCCTGGTACGAGACCGTCGACGCGGACGATTCGACGTCGTTCACCGGATTGATGGATTTCGACCGGATCGCCTTCACCGCGGACACCCACGTGCTCAGCTGCGGACCGTTGCCGTTCCTGCGCGCCGTCCGGCTCGCGGCCCTTCAGCGCGGCGTACCGCCGGACCGCATCTCCTACGAGGTGTTCGGGCCGGACCTGTGGTCTCCCGTCACCGTGACCGAATGAAGAAGGTTTCGCTCGACGCACTCGTCGGCACGCAGATCGCGACGGCCACCGCCGCCTCGTCGCGTCGGGCGGCGGTGGCGGTGTACGGGGGCCACGACCACGCTCTCCGACAAACACTGATCGCGCTCGCTGCCGGTGCCGAACTGTCCGAGCACAGCAACCCAGGAGAGGCCACCGTGCATGTCCTGTCCGGTCGGGTCGAATTGGTCAGCGGCAGCAATGTGTGGTGCGGAATGTCCGGAGATTTCTTGATCGTCCCCGAAGCACCGCACTCCTTGCGAGCCATGACAGACGCGGCCGTGCTGCTGACGACGGGGGTCGCGTCGGCCTAGACCACCGAAGCGCCGGATGCTCTCAGCTCGTCGAGGGCCGCCGCGGAGGTCTCGGGAGCAACCCCGGCGACGAGGTCGGTGAGGACGCGGACGTCGAATTTCTCGGCGACGGCATCCTTGGCCGAGGCCAGCACACAGTAGTCGGTCGCAAGCCCGACGACGTCGATGTCGGTGACCTCGTTGGCAGCGAGTATCTCGGCCAGGGGTGTCCCGTCCTCGGTGACGCCCTCGAACGCCGAGTACGACGGCTTGCCCTGCCCCTTGTAGACGTGCACGTCCACCGAACCGGTCGCGTAATCGGGGTGGTACTCGGCACCGACCGTGCCTGCCACGCAATGCACCGGCCACGTGGTGACGAAATCCGGTGCGGCATCGGTGGCGAAATGCCCGCCGTTGTCGCCCTCTGCGTCGTGCCAATCCCGCGAGGACACCACGAGGTCGTAGTCGTCGCCCTGGCGCGCCAGGTACGCGCTGATCCTGCGCGCGACCTCCGCCCCGCCGGCCACCGCCAGCGCGCCACCCTCGGTGAAATCGTTCTGCACATCCACAACCAACAGCGCACGAGTCATGGATCCCAGTATCCTCGACGAGTGCGCGTGTCGTCTCTGCTGACCTACCCAGTCAAGGGATGCGCAGGTGCATTGTTGGATTCTGCCCACGTGAGCGCTACCGGCCTCGAGCACGATCGCGCATTCATGATCGTCGATGCCGACGGCGCATTTCGCAGTCAACGGAGCGATCCCGGCCTCGCGGTCGTTCGATGCTCGGTGACGGACGGGTCGCTGATGCTCGACCACGCATCGATGGGTTCGGTGACCGTGGCGATCGACCGCGATTCCGAGTCGCGTGACATCACCATGTTCCGCACGCCGATGCGGGGCATCGATCAGGGCGACGAGGTCGCGGGCTGGCTGACCGAAGTGATCGGAGAACCGTCGAGGCTCGTCGCCGCGCCGCGCGACCTCGGCCGGATCACCGACCGAATATCGCCCGGCTCAGCACAGTTCGCCGACAGTGCGGCAGTCCACATTCTCTCGACCGCCACTCTCGCCGGGCTCAATTCCCGACTCGACGCCGCATTGCCGATGAATCGATTTCGTCCCAATATCGTCGTCGACGGCTGGGACGAACCGCATCGGGAAGACGAGGTGCGGGAAGTGACCATCGGATCCACGCGTCTCGCGTACACCAAGCTGGCGATCCGGTGCGCCGTCACCACTGTCGAGCAGACAACCGGTGAGCGCACCGGGCCCGAGCCGCTGCGCACCCTGGGTGACTACCGCCGCGGCCGACAGAAGGGTGTCGCTTTCGGGTCGAAATTCTCCGTGCTGCAGAACGGCACGGTGACCGTCGGCGACGAACTACACGTCGAGAGTTGGGGCGAGTCGGAGCTGTAGCTCGAACGGCACTGCCGCCGTTGTCCACTGTTCGCCTCCGCACACGGTTTCCCGCCTACGAGAAGGAATTGTGGACAGCCACGTCACTCGCTCCGGTGGCAACGAGCGCCGCCAACTGAATCCGTGCCTGCCCCGCCCGCAGTTCCCGGGAGAACACCGCACCCGCATCGACCAGATCGTGTCCACCCCCGCCGCCGCCGTACGTCGGCGAGGTCTCACCGAACGGCACCCGCGTCGTGACGACCACGTGCACCCCAGCCGTCACTGCTTCTTTCACCGCATGCACCACGGCGGCGTTGGTGTTGCCCGAGCCGAGAGCCTGGAGCACGATGCCCGACGCCCCCGCCTGGCGGCACGCATCGATCTGCAGGCCGTCGGCACCGGGATACAGCGCGACGATGTCCACGCGGACCCCGGCAATGGGCTTCCACGGCAACGGTTTCGGTCGCGGCAATGCGGCTGAGCGGAACGCGTCGAGCTCGGTGGTGTGTTTCTTGACCGCACCCCGTGCGGGCAGCAAGCGCCCACCGAAGGCGATCAATACACCCCGCTCGGACTGCGCTGCTGCCACTGCCGCGGCAATGTTGCCGGGGCCGTCCGGATCGGCATGATCGGCAGTGCGCTGCGCGCCGGTGAACACCACCGGACGCTCGTCGTCGTGGAACAGATCGACGTACAACGCCGACTCCTCCATGGTGTCCGTCCCGTGCAGCACCACCACTCCGACGCATCCGTCCTCGGCGAGCGCGTCCGCCACCGCCGTACGAATGGTGTCGAGATCCGCGAAGTCCAAGGCCGAGCTGTCCTTCGACATCACCTCGCGCACCGCGACGCCGTCGACATCCACCCCGACACCGGCGACCGGACGAGAAACCCCGTGCTCGTCGCGACTACTGGCGATGGTGCCGCCGGTGGTCAACAACGCGACATGGTCACTCATCGGCGGCCGCCACCTCTCGAATTCGTTTGCGGCACAGGTACCAACCACCGACGAGCATCGGCGCGATGAGCAGGATCGACGCCACCGTCCAGGTACCGACCGGTTTGTCGAAGGCCATCAGCACGAGTACACACGCCAAGAAGCCTAGCGTTGCGTATCCGGTGTACGGGGCACCGAACAATCGGAACGCAGGTCGAGTGACCGCACCGGTCTTGGACAGCGACCAGAACTTCAGCTGACACGCCACGATGACGGCCCAGGCGCTGATGATGCCGAGAGCGGCGAGGTTGAGCACGATCTCGAATGCCTGCGCCGGGACCACTGCATTGAGCACGACGCCGAGCAGCGTCACCACCGACGTCAGGGCGATTCCGCCGTACGGCACCCCCGATTTGTTCATCCGCGCAGCGAATGCGGGAGCCGAACCGGCGATCGCCATCGAATGCAGGATGCGTCCGGTGGAGTAGAGGCCGGCGTTGAGCGAGGACAGTGCCGCAGTGAGGACCACGAGGTTCATGATCGCGTCGGCACCCTCGACGTCGATGGCTCCGAAGAACGTCACGAACGGACTCTCACCGGCCTGATAACTGGTGTACGGCAACAACAACGAGAGCAGCAACACCGAGCCGACGTAGAACACGACGATACGGATGATGACGGTGTTGATCGCCTTGGGAATGACCTTCTCGGGGTTCTGCGTCTCGCCGGCAGCGGTACCGACCAGCTCGATCGAGGCGTACGCGAACACCACGCCCTGGATCACCACGATCGCAGGCAGCAGCCCGTTGGGGATCAGTCCGCCGTTGTCGGTCAGCACACTCAACCCCGGCTCCTGCCCGTCGATGGGCGTTCCGAAGATGACGAAGTAGGTACCGATCAACAGGAACGTCACCAGTGCAACGACTTTGATGAGCGCGAACCAGAACTCGAGCTCACCGAACACCTTCACCGACACCAGGTTCAGCCCGAGAACGAGCAGCAGGCCCCCGAGTGCGAACACCCACTGGTCGATGTCGCCGAGCGGGGCCCAGTACTTCTTGAAGAAGTTCATGTACAACGCCACGGCCGTCACGTCGACGACCGCCGTCATCGCCCAGTTCATCCAGTACAGCCAGCCGGCCGCGAAAGCGACCTTCTCGCCGAAGAATTCGCGCGAGTACGAGACGAACGAGCCCGAGGTCGGCCGGTGCATCACCAGTTCGCCCAGAGCGCGCAGGATCAGGAAGGCGAAGAATCCGCACAGCGCATACACCAGCACCAGCGCCGGACCTGCGTCGCGGAGGCGGCCACCGGCTCCCATGAACAGCCCGGTCCCGATGGCACCGCCGATGGCGATCATCTGAATCTGACGTGGTGCCAGCTCTTTTCGATAACCGGGGTCTTCCTCGGTGAAGGCCTTGCGGGTATCGACACTCCGATTCTCGGTGCTCATCGCGTCACCTCGTCGACGTCTCGGGAGCATCTGCATGCTCGACCGGCGCCACTCGAAGGTTGGCGAGGTGCTCGGGACTCAGGAGCCGATCGAGCTCGTCCCGGGCCAGCAGCCCCTTCTCGAGTACGAGGTCGACCACATTGCGCCCGCTGACCAACGCTTCCTGGGCAATCGCAGTCGATTCCACGTATCCGAGATACGGGCTCAGCGCGGTGATCAGGCCGATGGAGTTCTCGACGCGCTCACGCAGCAGATCGACGTTGGCGGTGATGCCGTCGACACAGCGATGCGCGACGGTGCGGCACGCGGCACTCAGATGCGCCATACCGTCGGACAGGGACTTGACGATGATCGGCTCGAATGCGTTGAGCTGCAACTGCCCTGCCTCGGCCGCCATCGTGATCGTGACGTCGTGGCCGATCACCTCGTAGGCAACCTGATTGAGCACCTCGGGGATGACAGGGTTGACCTTGCCGGGCATGATCGACGAACCCGCCTGCATCGGAGGCAGATTGATCTCGTTGAAGCCCGCCCGCGGACCGGAGGACAGCAGCCGCAGATCGTTGCAGATCTTCGACAGCTTCACCGCGACGCGCTTGAGCACACCGGACAGGTGCACGAACTGACCGACGTCCTGCGTTGCCTCGATCAGGTCCGTCGCAGTCACCAGCGGCAGACCGGTGATGGTCCGCAGATGTGCGACAGCCGATTCGGTGTAGCCGGCGGGAGCGTTGAGACCGGTGCCGATGGCGGTGGCACCGAGATTGATCTCGTGCACCAGCAGTGCTGCTTCTTCGAGCCGCGAGCAATCCTCGTCGATCATGATCGCGTAGGTGCCGAACTCCTGACCGAGAGTCATCGGCACCGCGTCCTGCAGCTGGGTGCGGCCCATCTTGACGACGGTGGCGAATTCGCTTGCTTTGCGGGAGAACGAGTCTCGCAGCACCTTCATCGAGGCGATGAGCTCGTGGACCGCGAAGATGGTCGCGATGTTCACCGACGTCGGGTACACGTCGTTGGTGGACTGCGACGCGTTCACATGCTCGTTGGGGTGCAGCATGCTGTAGTCGCCGTGGGCGTGCCCGAGGATCTCCAGTGCACGGTTGGCGATGACCTCGTTGGCGTTCATGTTGGTCGAGGTGCCCGCACCACCCTGGATGACGTCGACGACGAACTCTTCGTGCCACTGGCCGTCGAGGATTTCCTGGCACGCCGTGCGGATCGCTTCCCCGCGGGTGGCGTCGAGAATTCCGAGATCCTGGTTGGCCGACGCAGCCGCCCACTTCACCGCTGCGAGTCCGCGAACGAGATGCGCGTTGGTGGAGATCGGACGCCCAGTGATGGGGAAGTTCTCGAGAGCGCGCAGGGTGTGGATCCCCCAGTACGCAGTCGTCGGGATGTCGCGTTCGCC
Source organism: Rhodococcus sp. EPR-147 (assembly GCF_001647185.1). NCBI lineage: Bacteria > Bacillati > Actinomycetota > Actinomycetes > Mycobacteriales > Nocardiaceae > Rhodococcus > Rhodococcus sp. EPR-147. Next base: position 7,402 of record NZ_LVCU01000134.1, on the reverse strand, counting down.
GAGAAGATCCTTCTCGATGCGGGTATCGGCCACGGTTGCGCTCCTTGATGGGGTGTCCAGCTGTCCGGCTGTCTGACAGGTAGAGTGTGGCGCAGAACACCTCATCGGTCAACCCCAGGCTAGGATTGCGTCATGAACCTGTCGGACAGCTGGGCAGTCAGTGCGCCCACGAATGCCCGAATGAGCGCAGCCGAGGCGGTGTTCGCCGACCTCCGCTCGGCGATCGCGTCGGGTGATCTACCCGTAGGGCAGAAGTTGCCTTCCGAGGCCGCGCTCGCCACCCGGCACAGCGTCAGCCGCTCGGTCATCCGTGAGGCGCTGCGTTCCTGCCATGCCCTCGGCCTGACCGAAACCAAAACGGGCCTGGGCACTTTCGTCGTTCGTGACCGCGTCGGAAACGACCTCGACATCGGCAACTACGCGGCCCGCGAGCTCATGGAGGCCCGCCCTCACGTGGAGATTCCCGCTGCCGGCTGGGCCGCGGAGCGTCGTACCGACGAGGAGTTGACGGTGCTCGCCGGTCTGGCCGACGAGATGCGCTCCGAGGACGACCACGAGGCCTGGGTACTGCTGGACGCGCAGTTCCACACTGCGATCGCGCGAGCGAGCAAGAACCGCGTATTCGAGGCGATCATCGTCGATATTCGGGATGCGTTGACCCGGCAGTCCGAGACCCTCAACCTCGTCGCACATCGGCAGCAGCAGTCCAACGTCGAACACGACGCGATCGTCGACGGCATCAGATCCGGCGAATACGACGCGGCAGCCCGCGCCATGACCGTGCATCTCGATGCGGTCCGGGGTGCAGTGGAGTCGCTCGCCGATCGGCCGGATCAGTAGTACGACTAGGCCGGGAGTGGAGCCTGCGGAACTACCCCTACTAGGCCGGGAGTGGAGCCTGCGGAACGACCCCTACTAGGCTGCTGCCGTGACGAAGGTATTGAACTCTCTCCCGGTCGGTGAACGAATCGGCATTGCATTCTCCGGCGGTCTCGACACCTCGGTGGCCGTGGCATGGATGCGCGAGCACGGCGCAGTGCCGTACGCCTACACCGCCGACATCGGTCAGTACGACGAACCGGATCTGTCCGATGTGCCCGAGCGCGGCCTGGCCTACGGGGCCGAGCAAGCGCGGCTCATCGACTGCCGCGAGCCTCTCGTCGAGGAGGGCCTGGCTGCACTGACCTGCGGGGCATTCCATATCCGCTCGTCGCTGCAGACGTACTTCAACACCACCCCGCTCGGCCGCGCGGTCACCGGCACGATGCTGGTCCGCGCCATGCAGGAAGACGGCGTCTCGATCTGGGGCGACGGATCGACGTACAAGGGCAACGACATCGAGCGGTTCTACCGCTACGGCCTGCTCGCCAATCCGCAGCTGCGTATCTACAAGCCCTGGCTCGACGAGGCATTCGTCGCCGAGCTCGGCGGCCGGCACGAGATGTCGCAGTGGCTCAGCCAGCGCACGCTCCCCTACCGCGACTCCGCCGAGAAGGCGTACTCCACCGACGCCAACATCTGGGGTGCCACCCACGAGGCCAAGAGTCTCGAATACCTCGACACCTCGCTCGAGATCGTCAACCCCATCATGGGCGTTAAGTTCTGGGACCCCGAGGTGGAGATCGCCGCCGAAGAGGTCACCGTCGAGTTCGAGCGCGGCCGCCCGGTCCGCATCAACGGCAAGACCTTCGACAGCGCTGTCGACCTCGTCATGGAGGCCAACTCCATCGGCGGTCGCCATGGTCTCGGCATGAGCGACCAGATCGAGAACCGCATCATCGAAGCCAAGAGTCGCGGCATCTACGAGGCCCCCGGCATGGCGCTGCTGCACATCACCTACGAACGCCTCGTCAACGCCGTCCACAACGAGGACACCGTCGCCTCGTACCACAACGAGGGCCGTCGACTCGGACGCCTGCTGTACGAGGGACGCTGGTTCGATCCGCAGGCGCTGATGCTCCGTGAGGGCCTGCAGCGGTGGGTCGGCAACGTCGTCAGCGGCAGCGTGACACTGCGACTGCGCCGCGGCCAGGACTTCACCATCGTCGACACCCAGGGCAGCAACTTCAGCTACCACCCCGAGAAGCTGTCGATGGAACGCAGCCAGGGCCAGGCCTTCTTCCCCGGCGACCGCATCGGCCAGCTCACCATGCGCAACCTCGACATCGCCGATTCACGCAGCAAACTCGAGCAATACGCCGCGCAGAATCAACTCACCGCCTGGGGCGACCTGATCGGCGAACTGCCCGCAGGCGGAGCCGACGCCATCGCAGCAAGCGGCCCCGACAGCTCCGTCGACTCCTCGGCACTCGACCACGCCGCCATCGAGTCCGGCACCGACTAGAACTGCTTGCCGAACTCGCAGTTATGCACGGATTTCCGCCGATTTCCGTACATAACTGCGAGTTCGGCGGGGTCAGTCTTCTGCAGGCTCGACCAAGCCCTGATGCTCGTCCCGCTCCGCCCATTCGAGTAACTCGTCGATGGCGAACACTGCGTCGTCGATGCCCGCGTGCAGGTCACCCAACTCGGCGAATCTGGCCGGCACCGTGAACATCGTGAACTCGCGCGGATCCACGCTCGCGACCTCGTCCCAGGAGATCGGCGTCGACACCGTCGCCTGCTGATTCCCCCGCACCGAATACGCGCTGGCGATGGTGTGATCGCGGGCGTTCTGGTTGTAGTCGACGAACAATTTCGACGGGTCGCGATCCTTGCGCCACCACGTCGTGGTCACGTCATCCGGGGCGCGACGCTCGACCTCACGCGCGAATGCCAGTGCTGCCCTTCGTAGATCCTTGAATCCGTAGGCCGGGTCGATGCGCACGTAGATGTGCAGCCCGTGCCCGCCGGAGGTCTTGGGCCAGCCGACGGCACCGAGGTCTTCCAACACCTCCTGAACGACCCCGGCGACGCGTCGCACTCGGTCGAAGGGGCAGTCGGGCATCGGGTCGAGGTCGATGCGCCACTCGTCGGGCATCTCGACATCGGCGCGGCGGCTGTTCCACGGATGAAATTCGACGGTGGACATCTGCACTGCCCAGGCCACGTGAGCCAGTTCGGTCACGCACAGCTCGTCGGCAGTGCGGTTGTAGCGGGGAAACGTCACCTGCACCGTCTCCAGCCACGGCGGCGCTCCGTTGGGCACACGCTTCTGGTGCACCTTGTCTCCGGCGAGACCCTTGGGGAAGCGGTGCATCATGCAGGGCCGCTCCCTCAGTGCCCGCACGATGCCGTCGCCGACGCTCAGGTAGTAGTTCACCAAATCCAGCTTGGTGGCACCGCTCTCGGGGAAGTACACCCGATCGGGGTTGGAGATTCGTACGATGCGGTCGCCGACCGGCAACTCGATCGACGGTGAGCTACTGGCCATGAGATCGAGCGTAGGCGATCACGAACGCAGCGTGATGCCGTATCGGTCTCGCTTGCGGTAGATGGTCGCTCGGCTCATGCCGAGTTCCTCGGCCGCGTCGTTCATCGTGATGCCGGGTTGCGACAGCACGCGAATCATCTCGTCCCGCTCGAATGTCTCGATGCGGGTGAGTCGATGGGTGGTGTGCGACAGCACCTCCGGCGGCAGGTGTTCGATGCCGATGACGTCTGCGCGGATCGCGGCCCGATGCATGACCGTCGCCAGTTCCGCGACGTTTCCCGGCCAGGCGTACTCCCGCAGCGCCCGCTCGGCGGCGGTGGTCAGCGTGACGGCCCGGCCGCGTACCCGGCCCGCGAGGTGCAGGGCGAGCGGCGCGATGTCGTCGGGCCGATGTCGCAGGGAAGGCAATTCGACGACTGTGCGCAGCAATCCGGCGAGTGCATGCGGAACGTCGTCGTAGTTCGATGCCGTGACAGTCACCGGCACACCTGCCCCTGCACGACGAAGCAGTTCCGCCAACGTGTCCGCCGCACGGGCGGGCAGCCTGTCGACGTCGCGGATGACCACGGCGGTATCGGGTTTCGGCAATTCGGGGGTCCACAGGTCGAGCCAGGCCTCGACGTCACGGGCAGCGGGCGCACCGGCGCTGAGGATGCGGCCGCGGGGCCGAGATGTCCGCAGCGCTCGGGCCAGGACGGTAGCTCGTCCAGATCCCGCCTCGCCGACCATCAGCACCGAACCGTGATCGGCCAGCGCCGATGTCGCCGAGCCCAGTGCACTGCGCCAGGCCGGCGAGAGGTCGTCGACGATGCCGGATCCTGCTCCGCTGTGCGCGGTCTCGACTCGGAAGACCTCACCGCGTGGTGCGGGCCTGGGCTGCTGGCCCTGCGACCGTGCGAGCATCATCGCCGAGGTGTTTCCGGCCGCCGATTGAGCAAGGGCCAGAAGCAGATCCGACGACGACTGCGACCACGTCGTGAGATTCACACACCCCTCCACCCGGCCGGTCAGTGGATCGAGAACGGGAGCGGCCGCACACGTGTACCCGGCCAACGAGAGCGAGTAGTGTTCGTCCGCCTTCACCACCGCAGGTACCCGATCCGCCAGCGCGAGTGCGAGTCCGTTGGTGCCGGTCTGATCCTCGGCGTAGGAGAACCCGGGTGCCAGGTGCACGCGATCGAGCGCGGCCAGCAACTCGCGGTCCGCGCTGACGCGATCCAGTACGAGACCGTCGGCGTCGGTCAGCATCATCGATACCGGCTCGTTCGCCAGCGTGTCGCGCAGACCGTCGAGCACCTCCCGGCCGCAGCGATAGAACAGGGATTCGCCGTCGTACGTTCCGGAGAAGACGGGAGCAACCTCGTCGAGCGAGACCCCGTACCGCTGGCTGCGATGCCACGACGCCAGAAGGCGGTGGGAGACGGCAGCGAGGGGCTCGGAGTGGAGTCGGGCTCGCACGAGACCCTCCGGTTCAGCCATGTGACCCACGTTACATTCGCATGTCGCAATCTCACCCCGCCGATCGTCTCGAATTGAGACGTCGCGGGGCCCTCGAGGCGGCCCCACAGCCCTACCGTCGTGCACAGATCAACGTGACCCACGTCACGCACTGCAATTCGGGAGGCCCACCGCATGTACACGAAAAACGGCGAGAACTACTTCATCGTCGACGCCCACATCGCCCTGTGGGATGCGCGGGAGCAGAACCAGCGCAACATCCACGGCAAGCAGTTCATCGACTGCTTCTACGACTACCACCGCAATCTTTCGCCCGAGAGCGAGCTATGGACGTACGACGAGTACCTCTACCAGGGCGGCGAGCGGCTGATGCACGACCTGTTCGAGATCGGATACGTCGATCACGCCATCTTCCAGCCCGCTCACCTCGGGGAGTTCTACAAGACCGGCTTCGGCCAGACCGAGGAGGCCTCTGCACTCGCGGCAGCTCACCCGGACAAGCTGACCTACAACCACCACTTCGACCCGCGTAACGGCGAGCGTGGCCTCGACCAACTGCGGGCCGACGCAGAACGCTTCGGGCTGAAAGGCGTCAAGCTCTACACCGCCGAATGGCACGGCGACTCCCGCGGCTACAAGCTCGACGACGACTGGACGCGGCGTTACCTCGAGGTGTGCCGCGAGGTCGGCATCAAGAACATTCACGTGCACAAGGGGCCGACCATTCGTCCGCTCGACCGCGACGCGTTCGACGTCGCGGACGTCGACCACGTGGCCACCGATTTCACGGACCTGAACTTCGTCGTCGAGCACTGCGGACTGCCGCGCCTCGAAGACTTCTGCTGGATCGCCACCCAGGAACCGAACGTGTATGCCGGACTTGCCGTGGCCATTCCGTTCATGCACACGCGTCCGAAGTACTTCGGGCAGATCATGGGCGAGCTGCTGTACTGGCTGGGCGAGGACCGCATCTTCTTCTCCTCCGACTACGCGCTGTGGACGCCCAAGTGGTTGGTCGAAGGATTCGTCGACTTCCAGATCCACGAGTCCCTCGACGAATACGCGCCCATCACCATCGAGCAGAAGAAAAAGGTGCTCGGGCTCAACGCCGCCAAGCTCTACGACATCCCGGTCCCGGCAGAACTGCAGTTGCCCGACGCCGACGAGACCGAGACCGGACCGCGTCAACCCGAACGCGCCGACCTCGCGGGGGTGTGACGTGTCGGTAGTTGCAACCCTGTCGAGGCACGACGAGGCGTTCGCCGCACTCGGACTCGTCCTCGATCCCGAATTGGACGAGCCCATCACCGATCTCGGATTCGTCCGATCCCTCGAGGTCGACGACGGCGTCGTGCATGTTCATCTCCGGCTGCCGACGTCGTTCTGTTCGCCGAACTTCGCGTATCTGATGGCGGGAGACTCCAAGGACGTGCTGACGGCATTGCCGTGGACCGAGCGAGTGCTGGTCGAACTCGACGATCACCACGACTCGGACAAGATCAACACCGGCCTTGCCGCCGACGCCGGCTACCGCGGTACTTTCGGACACGAAGCCGAGGAGAACCTCGACGAGCTACGAGCGACGTTCCGCCGCAAAGCGTACGTAGCTGCGATGGAACGCTCGCTCAAAGCATGGTTGCGGGCGAATCCCGATGCGACCGAGAACGATCTGTCGACGGTCGTGCTCGGGGATCTTGCGGACGACCGAACGTCGAACGCATTGCTCCGCCGCCGTGAGGCACTCGGACTTCGCACGGATCCGGCCGCCTCGGCTCTGGTCGATCACGCCGGTCGCCCGCACACCGGGGACCTGACGATGGTGATGCGGCGAGCCCGCGCCACCCGCGTGTCGATCGACGGCAACGCGCACTTCTGCCGCGGACTGCTGCAGACCCGATACCCCGGCGCCGAGGAACAGCAAGTCCCACGCGCAGAGGGCGCATTCATTCCCCTGACCACTGTCGCTGTCCCACAACGCACTACACAGGAGCATTCACGATGAGCACGATGCGCGCCGTCCAGGTTGTCGGCTACCACCGGAAGCTGGAGATGACCGAGGTCCCGATTCCCGAAGTGCAAGGCCCCCTCGACGTGATCGTGAAGATCGGCGGAGCAGGCGTGTGCCGCACCGATCTGCACATTCTCGAAGGCCAGTGGGCCGAAAAGTCCGGTGTCACATTGCCGTACACGATCGGCCACGAGAACGCTGGCTGGGTGCATGCGGTGGGATCGGCCGTCACCAACGTCACCGAGGGCGACAAGGTGATTCTGCATCCGCTGGTCACGTGTGGACTGTGCCGCGCCTGCCGATCCGGCGACGACGTTCACTGCGAGACAAGCGATTTCCCGGGAATCGACACCAACGGTGGGTACGCGGATTACCTGCGGACCAATGCCAGGACAGTGGTGAAGATCGACGACTCGCTCAAGCCGTCCGCGGTGGCCGCACTCGCCGACGCCGGCCTGACCGCCTATCACGCGGCGGCGAAAGCGGCCCGACGGCTCACACCCCGCGACAAGTGTGTCGTCATCGGCGCGGGCGGTCTGGGCCACATCGGCATTCAGGTTCTC
>NZ_LVCU01000133.1:0-9905 GCF_001647185.1 Rhodococcus sp. EPR-147 | reverse complement strand
ATACGGCGAGAACATCGACGTCCCGACGATCGACCTGATCTCCGAGGAGAAGAACATCGTCGGCAACCTCGTCGGGTCGTACAACGACCTGTGCGATCTGATGTCGCTCGCCGCGCGAGGCGCGGTGAACCTGCATACGCAGACCTATGCGTTGGACGACTTCCAGAGCGCCATCGACGACCTCGACAACGGACGTGTTCGCGGACGCGCGATTCTCGTACCGTGAAAACGGGTAGTAGCAAGAACCATCACTTCGACCACGAGGAGCACCGTTGATCTTCATCACCGCCAAGTTCAAGATCAAGCCCGAGCACGCCGACAACTGGCCCGAGATCTCACGCGACTTCACCGAAGCGTGCCAGGCCGAGGAAGGGTGCCTCTGGTACTTCTGGTCGCGCACTCTCGACGACCCCACAGAGTACGTCCTGGTGGAGGCCTTCAAGGACCCCGATGCCGGTGCGACGCACGTGAATTCGGATCACTTCAAGCAGGCACAGAAGGATCTCCCGCCGTACCTGCAGGAGACGCCGAAGATCATCAGCCAGGAAGTGGACGGCACCGACTGGAACGAACTGGGCGAGCTCGCGGTCGACTAGTTCGAGCCGCGATCCCGGACCACCTGGCCCAGCGTCACGATGGCGTCGGCGAACTGCCCAGGTAGTTCCTGAGGCGGGTTGTGGCCACAATCGACCTGACGAACGTCGATCAGATCGTCGAAGTGTGCCGCGTGGTCCGGGCGGCCGTACAGCGAGGCGACGGTGTCCTCGGTCGGATCGATCACGACCGTGGGCACCGTGATCCTCGGTTGCTCGGTCAGCAACTCCTGGGTCGCTGCGTAGGCCGCGTCCCCCACCTCGATGCCGTAGCGGTGCCGGTAGGAATGCACGGAGACGTTCACGAAGTCGGGGTTGTCGAACGACGGTGCGGTGGCCGCGAATTCTGAGTCCCCGAACCGCCAGGTGGGCGACCAGTCCGTCCACAGTGTCTGTGCGATCTCTGCGCGGTACTCCGCGAGCCCGGCCCGACCCCGCTCGGAGTGCAGGTAGTACTGGTACCAGAACCGCTTCTCCAGGTGGGGGGCCACCGGCGTCGACACCGCCGCGGCGATGTCCTGGATCAGATAGCCGGAGACGCTCACCAAGCCCGACACCAGCTCCGGCCACATCGCGGCAACGACGCAGGCCGCTCGCCCACCCCAGTCGTAACCTGCAACGATGGGCTTGTCGAGTTCGAGCGCAAGGATCAGCTCGCGAAGATCGTGGCCGATCGCAGCCTGTTCACCGGAGCGCATCGTGGCCGCGTCGACGAACCGGGTCGGACCGAAACCGCGCAGGTACGGCACCACCACGTCGTAACCGGAATCGGCGAGCAGCCTCGCGACGTCATCGTAACCGCGCGGGTCGTACGGAAACCCGTGCAGCAGCACCACCGAACGACCGGACGGATCACCGAATCGGTCGAAGGCGACGTCCAGCACCCCTGCGCGAATCATCATGGGTCCATGTTCGCATTGTCGGGCAGAGGGTCAGCTGCTCAGCACATCCTGCATGCCGGGAGCGAGGACATCCGACAGATCCGCCCATGGAACTGTGATCGTGACGAGGCCGATTCCGTAGGCCCCGACCTGGTAGTCACCGAAGTGAATGTTCATCCCTTCCGGTGACGCCGTCCAGTTTTCGAAGTTGGTCACGGTCGGCTCGATGCCCGAGCGCTCGAAGCTCTCGCCGGCCCGGGTGGTCGGAAGAATTCTCGCTGCCTGATCGGAGAGCCGAGCCAGACCTGCGTCGAGATCGGTGAACGCATCGTCGAGGGAGATCGGTTGCGCGGTGTCCGCGTCGATCGTCACGGTCGCTATCAGAGAGTTGCCATGCGCTCCGGGCGGGACGGCGATCCACCCGGTGATCTGCTCGGCACTGATCACGCGGCTCCCCACGTGGGTCGTCCCCGTCGAGTAGCCGTCGCTGAGAGCGAAGTCGTTCCCGTAGTCACCATCGATCTGATCCTGGAGCGCCGCGCGCATCGACTCGTTGAACTCCGCCGTCACGGCGGAGTCCCCACCACTGAGCTGCGGAATGGCCACGTCGTACGTCGCATTCCCCGTGGAACCGGCGACGCGGGTGCTGCCCAGAACGTACGGCTCGGCGGCGTCCGGCTCCTCGGTGGGCTCGGTCGCTGCTGTCGCGGTCGGCTCGACGCTCACCGTCGTAGCCGGTGCCGCGGTAGCAGGAGGTGCGGGCTCCGGCGTTGCAGTTCCCGAGGTGGAGCATCCCGCGAGGACCACGGTTACGGCCAACGCGACGGTCATCGAGCGAATACGAGTCATGACCGACCCTAACCACAGACCCGACGGGTAGTACTGCAAATCGGGTGCAGCTGACCGCGCTGAGCGCGGCTGGTTGCACCCGATTCGAACACGAAAAAGCCCGGCACCTCGAAAGGTGCCGGGCTTCTTCAGTGCAACAAGGGACTCAGAAGTCCATGCCGCCCATGCCACCGGTCGGATCGCCAGCGGGCGCTCCGGCCTTCTCGGGCTTGTCGGCGACGACGGCCTCGGTGGTGAGGAACAGAGCCGCGATGGACGCTGCGTTCTGCAGTGCCGAGCGGGTGACCTTGACCGGGTCGTTGATGCCTGCAGCGAGCAGGTCCTCGTACTCGTTGGTCGCGGCGTTGAGGCCGTGGCCGGCGGGCAGGTTGGAGACCTTGTCCGCAACGACGCCGGGCTCGAGGCCGGCGTTGAATGCGATCTGCTTGAGCGGGGCGGACAGTGCGACGCGAACGATGTTCACGCCGGTTGCCTCGTCACCGTCGAGCTTGAGGTTGTCGAGTGCGGGCGCTGCCTGGAGCAGTGCCACGCCGCCACCGGCGACGATGCCTTCTTCGACGGCTGCCTTGGCGTTGCGCACGGCATCTTCGATGCGGTGCTTGCGCTCCTTGAGCTCGACCTCGGTTGCCGCTCCGGCCTTGATGACTGCAACGCCACCGGCCAGCTTGGCCAGGCGCTCCTGCAGCTTCTCGCGGTCGTAGTCGGAATCGGAGTTCTCGATCTCGGCGCGGATCTGGTTGACGCGACCGGCGATGGCGTCGGAATCTCCCGAGCCCTCGACGATGGTGGTCTCGTCCTTGGTGATGACGACCTTGCGTGCCTGACCGAGCAGCTCGAGTCCGGCGGTCTCCAGGGAGAGGCCGACCTCTTCGCTGATGACCTCGCCACCGGTGAGGATGGCGATGTCGGCGAGCTGCGCCTTGCGACGGTCACCGAATCCGGGTGCCTTGACGGCAACGGACTTGAAGGTGCCACGGATCTTGTTCACCACGAGGGTGGAGAGAGCTTCGCCCTCGACGTCCTCGGCGATGATGACGAGCGGCTTGCCGGACTGGATGACTTTCTCCAGCAGCGGCAGCAGGTCCTTGACGGTGCTGATCTTGGAGCTGACGAGCAGGATGTACGCGTCTTCGAGGACGGCTTCCTGGCGCTCTGCATCGGTGGCGAAGTACGCCGAGATGTAGCCCTTGTCGAAGCGCATGCCCTCGGTGAGCTCGAGCTGCAGGCCGAAGGTGTTGGACTCCTCGACCGTGATGACGCCTTCCTTGCCGACCTTGTCCATTGCCTCGGCGATGAGCTCGCCGATGGACGGGTCGCCTGCGGAGATGCCAGCGGTAGCAGCGATCTGCTCCTTGGTGTCGATCTCCTTGGCGGACGCGAGCAGCGACTCGGTGACGGCTGCAACAGCCTTCTCGATGCCGCGCTTGAGGCCGAGCGGGTTCGCGCCGGCTGCGACGTTGCGCAGGCCTTCACGGACGAGTGCCTGAGCGAGAACGGTAGCGGTGGTGGTGCCGTCGCCTGCGACGTCGTCGGTCTTCTTGGCGACCTCCTTGACGAGCTCGGCACCGATCTTCTCGTAGGGATCTTCGAGCTCGATCTCCTTGGCGATGGAAACACCATCGTTGGTGATCGTGGGAGCTCCCCACTTCTTCTCGAGTACGACGTTGCGACCCTTGGGGCCCAACGTCACCTTTACTGCGTCGGCGAGGGCATTGAGGCCTCGCTCGAGGCCACGGCGTGCCTCTTCGTCGAACGCGATGATCTTGGCCATTGCGAAGTGATCCTCCGGATTGGGGGTGACACATTGCTGGCCGAGCTCGGTGCCCGCGACGGACGACCAGGGGTGTCGTTGATTCCCCGGCCTCACCGTGTCCCGACCTGGCACTCACGTGTCGAGAGTGCCAACTGCATTTCTAGCACTCGACCATGGCGAGTGCAAGGTCGACCATTCATGCAAGCCGAGGGGCGAACCACCGCCACCCCCATGCCCGACGCCACCGCGCGGCGACAGCCGCGAGCGGATGCTCACCTTCGCGAGGGTCCTTCACGCACTGTTCACATCTGTACGCGTTGTTAACATCCGAATACTGTGCATCGAACCATCGGCGCTAATACCGTTGAGCCACAACAGCTTCGACGTCAAAAAATTCGGACAAAACCCAACAAAAGCGACAAGAAGGATCGAAACATGTCCGATACGGTCGACACCTCGTACGACAATTCGGCGATGGACCACGAGGAGGAGGGCTACCACAAGGGCCTGAAGCCTCGGCAGTTGCAGATGATCGCGATCGGCGGCGCAATCGGCACCGGCCTGTTCCTCGGCGCGGGTGGACGCCTCGCCAGCGCCGGACCCGGCCTGTTCCTTGCCTACGCGCTCTGCGGAATTTTCGTCTTCTTCATTCTGCGGGCCCTCGGCGAGCTGGTGCTGCACCGTCCGTCGTCGGGCAGCTTCGTCTCGTACGCGCGCGAGTTCTTCGGCGAGAAGGCCGCTTTCGTCGCGGGCTGGATGTACTTCCTGAACTGGGCGATGACGGCCATCGTCGACGTCACCGCCATTGCGACGTACATGCACTACTGGGGCAGTTTCGAGGTGATTCCGCAGTGGGTCATCGCGTTGATCGCGCTGGTCATCGTCATGAGCCTGAACCTCGTGTCGGTCAAGTGGTTCGGCGAGATGGAATTCTGGGCCGCCATCATCAAGGTCATCGCGTTGGTGACGTTCCTGATCGTGGGCGTGGTGTTCCTCGCGGGCCGAATCCCGGTCGGCACCCAGATGCCGGGCATCAGTCTCATCACCGACAACGGCGGCTTGTTCCCCTCCGGCGCATGGCCGCTGGTCATCGTCATCTCGGGTGTCGTGTTCGCCTATGCCGCAGTCGAATTGGTGGGTACCGCAGCCGGTGAGACCGAGAACCCGGAGAAGATCATGCCGCGGGCGATCAACTCGGTCATCGCCCGTATCGCACTGTTCTACGTCGGCTCGCTGGTGCTGCTCGCCCTGCTCATGCCGTACACCGCGTACCAGTCCGGCACGTCGCCGTTCGTGACGTTCTTCTCGAGCATCGGCCTCGGCGGCGCGGGCACCATCATGAACATCGTCGTACTCACCGCGGCACTGTCGAGCCTCAATGCCGGCCTGTATTCCACGGGCCGCATCCTGCGGTCGATGGCGATGAACGGCAGTGCGCCGGAGTTCACCAAGAAGATGACCAAGGGCGGCGTTCCGTTCGGCGGCATTCTGCTCACCTGCTTCATCACGCTGTTCGGTGTCGCGCTCAACGCCATCGCCCCCGGCGAGGCCTTCGAGATCGTGCTGAACATGTCGGCACTGGGCATCATCGCCAGCTGGGCCACCATCGTGCTGTGCCAGATCCAGCTGTTCCGCTGGTCCCAGAAGGGCATCGTGGAGCGGCCCAAGTTCCGGCTGTTCGGAGCGCCGTACACCAGCTACGCGACCCTGGTGTTTCTCTTCGGAGTACTGGTGCTGATGGCCTTCGACGCCCCGATCGGCAGCTGGACCATCGCCACTCTGGTGGTCATCGTCCCCGCACTGATCGGTGGTTGGTTCCTGGTGCGCACCAAGGTGCTCGCGGTGGCAGAGGAACGCCTCGGCTACACCGGCCAGTACCCGGTGGTGGCCAATCGCCCGACCGAACCGGAGGAGTAGCCGATCCGCGTGACGGGGCCCGTAGACCGGTGCCCCGTCACGCCGCCGCGGCGGCGTTGTTGATCAGCTGCACCACCGCACGCGGATCCTCCACCGTCAGAATCAGCCGCTGATACTCCTGCTGCTCGAGCTCTATGACGATCGTGTCGGCACTGCCGGTGACGTTGTAGAACGTCTTGACGCCGTCGCGGTGAAACGTGCCCGCGGTCTTTCCCGGCAGACCGAGCCCGGGTGCTCGAATTCCTTTGGGCTCCTTGCTTGCTCCCGGATCGTGGGTAGCTCCGCGTACGCTGCTCAGCGGGATCTCGAGCTTCCGAGTGAACGACCACACCTTGTCCAGCCCCTGCGGCTCCACCACCAGGGTGCCGTCGACGACGGTCACGGAATTCATCTGAGTTCTCCTTCGATAGAAATGGTCGAATCGATACCGGCGCGCACCAGTAACCGTTCGCCGAGGGCGCGCGCGACGTCTTCGGTGGCACCGGAAGCAAGGCTGCTCGCGCAGATTTCGCGGACATGGTCGTCGAACGGCGCAAGTTCCAACAACGCCACGAGCAGCAGATCCACGTCCCATCGGGTACTGGTCAACGCGGCGAGAAACAATCCTCGCTTACTGCCGAACGCCTGGTAGAGACTGCCGCGATGCAGTCCCGTGGCGCGCAGCAGATCGTCCAGGGACGTCCCTTCGTAGCCGTTGGATCGAAACTGCTCGGCGGCCGACGCGACGACGGTGGCCTCGTCGAAGCTTCTGGTACGTCCCATGCGTCGAGCATGACAGGTTTATGACCGATCGGTCAAGAACGATCGGTCAAGAAAATTTGAGCCACCGCGACCTCGTGAACGGCGAGCGTCGCGGCGGCGGTTCCGGAACTCCTGCTTCCACTGCAGCCGCGACGGCGTCGCTGAGCTCTACGCAGGTTCGGAAACGGTCCGATGGATCCTTCGCCAACGCCCTCGCGTCCACCGCGTCAAGCCCCCGCGGCAACGACCGTCGACGACGGGTCACCGACGGCGGCTCGGCCGTGAGATGCGCGGCGGTGATGGCCAACGGCGTGGCCAGTGGATACGGAGTGCGGCCGGTCGCGAGTTCGACGAGCGTCGCCCCCAGGCCGTAGACGTCGGTCTGCGCGCTCAGCACTCCCCCGCGCAGCAGTTCCGGTGCCGCGTACGGGATGGATGCCATCACCGTTCCGCCTGCCACCAGCGGCGTGGAATCATCGAGCAGGCGCGCAATTCCCCAGTCCGACAACAACACCTGTTCGTAGCCGTCGAATCGCTCGGTGGAGATGAGAATGTTCGCGGGCTTGACGTCCCGATGCACGACGCCCTGCGAGTGGGCGTAGTCGAGCCCCTTGGCCACCTCGGCGACGATGCGCGCCACCCGAGAGACGTCGAGGGCGATCTGTCCGCGGGCGACGAGCCGCGCAGCACTGTAGCCGTCCACGTAGTGCATGGACATCCACAGCTGGTGCTCGAACTCACCGTGCTCGTGCACCGACACGATGTTCGGGTGCACCAACTGTGCGGCGACGGCCGCTTCCATCCGAAACTTGTTGCGCAACCTCGGAGATCGCGACGCATCCCGGTCCAGAATCTTGAGGGCCTCGTACCGATCGTGGCCCCGGCCGAGAACCAGATACACCTCGCTCATACCGCCGACCCCGAGGCGGCGCTGGACCCGGAATCCGGCGAACTCCGAACCCGGCTGCAATCGACTGGTCACCGAATCACCTGCTGCACAACATTTTTCACGCCACGAAATACGAGGGGTGACACAATCGGACACGTCCGCAGCATCGGCAGAACTGTAGTCCGTTCGACTGTTCGAGGCGACTCGACAGAGTGCGCACCCACGCCCGTTTCCCAGTTCGGCCGCCCTCGCACGTTTCGCCACCTGGGCCGATGTCGTTTATGGTGATTACCGGTACTTGACCGAAACAAGAGAAAAAGAACGGCAAGCCGATAGTGGTCAGCCGATTACGGTGACTCGAGTTGTAAGGAAGTCAAGTTAAGTGAAAGCAATAAAAGAAGCCTGGGGTGGCCTGCTCAAGCCGGTTTTCATCCCCGCATCGATCATCATCTTCGTGATGATCGCCTTCTCCGTGGTCTATGCGAGCACGGCGGCGGATTCGTTCGAGACGCTCAACGAAGCCATCACCGCAGGCGTCGGCTGGTGGTACATCCTGGCCGCGACCGGCTTCGTGCTGTTCGCCCTGTACTGCGGCCTGAGCCGAGTGGGCAACATCCGCCTCGGCCGCGACGACGAGAAGCCCGAGTTCGGCGTCCTGTCCTGGTTCGCCATGCTGTTCAGCGCCGGCATGGGCATCGGCCTGGTGTTCTACGGCGTCGCCGAGCCGCTCTCGCACTACGTGACGCCACCCGAGGCGGGCGGCGTTCCCGGTAGCACCGACCCCGCTGCTCGCCAGGCGATGGAGCTCACCCTCTTCCACTGGGGCCTGCACGCCTGGGCCATCTACGTCGTCGTCGGACTCGGCATGGCGTACATGACCTACCGCAAGGGTCGCCCGCTGACCGTCCGCTGGCTGCTCGAGCCGCTGCTCGGCCGCAAGCGCATCGAAGGTCCGATCGGCCACGCCATCGACACCGTCGCGATCGTGGGCACCCTGTTCGGTGTCGCGACCTCGCTCGGCTTCGGTGTTCAGCAGATCTCGGCCGGCCTCGACTACCTCGGTTGGGTCGAGACCACCAACCTGTTCGTGATCGTGCTCATCGCCGTGATCACCGGTATCGCCACCTTCTCGGGGGTCAGTGGAGTTTCCAAGGGACTCAAGTGGCTCTCGAACATCAACATGGGGCTGGCGGCTTCGCTCGCCCTGTTCGTGCTGCTCCTGGGACCGACACTGTTCCTGATGCAGTCCTGGGTGCAGAACCTCGGCGGCTACGTCCAGGCTCTGCCCGAGCTCGCCCTGCGTACCTCGCCGTTCTCCGACGACGGCTGGGCCGGCGGCTGGACCATCTTCTACTGGGGCTGGTGGATGAGCTGGGCACCGTTCGTCGGCATGTTCATCGCGCGTATCTCCCGTGGCCGCACCATCCGTGAATTCGTGTTCGGCGTGCTGCTGGCACCGACCATCGTCGGATCGCTGTGGTTCACCATCTTCGGTGACACCGGCATCCTGCGGCAGCGCAACGAGGGAGACCTGCTCGACGCCGAAGGGGCAGTGAACACCAACACGAGCCTGTTCCAGGTGCTCGACGGCCTCCCGATCGCCGCGATCACCAGTGTCATCGCCATCGCGGTCATCGTGTTCTTCTTCGTGACGTCCTCGGACTCGGGCTCGCTGGTGATCGACATCCTCTCGACGGGTGGCCAACTGGAAACCCCGAAGATCACCCGCGTCTACTGGGCCGTGCTGCAGGGCATCGCCGCAGCGGTGCTGCTGCTCGTCGGCGGGACCAGCTCTCTGACGGCGTTGCAGACGATGTCGATTGCGACGGCCGTGCCGTTCTCCGTGGTGTTGGCGCTGGCGTGTGTGTCGATGCTCAAGGCGTTCCGCTACGACGTCGCCACCACTCCGCGGTACGTGCGGGTGACCACCACCTCGGAGGTCACCGGGGACGACACGGACACCCCCGCTCGGCCGGCTCCACGCAAGAAGGCGACGTCGGGTATCTCGAGCACGTTCTCCGGCCTGACGCCGTCGCAGGAGGGGTTGACCTCGGCTGCTTCCGGCGGAACCGTCGTACTCGCAGTGCACGAGGTCTCCACCGAGCAGCTCGAAGTCCATCCCGAGACGGGAGCCGTCGAGTACTCGAGCGACAACGCTCCGGTCGACCCCCTGGGTGGAGAGGTCTTCGACACTCAGGAGTTCGCCGAATCGGCCGAGGGGCAGAACCAGAACAACCCCAGCTGAGCCGTTTTCACCACTCTCTGACCCTCGCGAACTTTCG